>CAZUSM010000183.1:0-3147 GCA_964623675.1 uncultured Oscillospiraceae bacterium | reverse complement strand
TCACCGGCAACTCCCCCGGCAACGACGCGCGCTTCTATGTCGAAAAGTGCGAGGCCATGCGCAACTTCTGCAACAAGATTTGGAACGCCTCCCGCTTCGTCATGATGAACCTCACCATCGACAAGAATGAGCTGCCCGCCGCCGATGAGCTTGAAATCGAGGACAAGTGGATTCTCTCCAAGCTCAACGACGTCGTCAAAGAGGTCAATGACAACATGGACAGCTTTGAACTCGGCGTCGCCGCGGCGAAGATTTATGATTTTATCTGGGACAGCTATTGCGACTGGTACATTGAACTGACCAAGCCCCGCCTCAACGGCGACAACGAGGCCGCCAAGCTCACCGCGCAAAAGGTGCTGCTCTATGTCCTCACCGAGATTTTGAAGCTCCTGCACCCGTTCATGCCTTTCATCACCGAGGAAATTTGGCAGGCGCTGCCCCACGAGGGCGAGGCGCTCATGGTCGCGCGCTACCCCGAATTTGACCCCGCCCTCTCTTTCCCGACGGATGAAGAGAACTTTGAGATGGTCATGACTGTCATCAAGGCCGTGCGCGCCCGCCGCAGTGAGATGAACGTGCCCCCCTCCAAAAAGGCGCACCTCATCATCGCCACGGACAAAAAGGCCGCCTTCGAGGCCGGCAGAAGCTACATCTGCAAGCTCGCCTTTGCCAGCGACGTCACCGTGGCCGACGCCTCCGCCTCCGGCGGGGACGGCACAGTCTCCCTCGCCACCGACAACGCCCGCATGTTCATGCCCTTGGCCGAGCTTGTTGACCTCGACAAGGAGCGCGAGCGCATCAACAAAGAGCTTGCCAACGCCACCAAGCAGCTTGAGGGTCAGATTGCCAAGCTCGCCAATGAAAAGTTCGTCTCCCGCGCGCCCGAGGCCGTTGTCAATGCCGAGCGCGAAAAGAAAACCAAGCTTGAAGCCCTCATCGAAAACCTCAAGCTCAGCCTTGAAAATCTCGGCCACTGACCGAATTCGACGGCATTTTCGCCCGAATTTAATTAAAATGGCACTGCGTACCGTGAAAAGTACGCAGTGCCGCTTTTTTATTTTTTATCATTTTTCTCATAGAGAGGTGAACGCGAATGAACATAAAAACGGGCTTTGCCGCCGGGCGCTTGACCATCTATCTCTCCGGCGAGCTTGACCACCACGAGGCGCGCCGCACCATGCGCTCCATTGACGAGCTTTTGGACGAATACCTCCCGCGCGACTGCGTTTTGGATTTGAGCGGCCTCGGCTTCATGGATTCCTCCGGCATCGCCGTGATAATCCGCGCCGGGGCGCGCATGAAGACCCTCGGCGGGCGGCTGTGGCTTGAAAACCCCGCGCGCCAGCCCCTGCGCGTCATCGACGCGTCGGGCATTGACCGCCTCGTCCCCGTGGCGATGAGCAAAGGAGTGAAAGTGAAATGAACGCGAAAAATTACATAAAAATCGAATTCCCCAGCAAAAGCGCGAACGAGGCGCTTGCCCGCATGACGGCGGCGGCCTTCGCCGCCCAGCTTGACCCCACCATGGAGGAACTCGGCGACATCAAAACCGCCGTCTCCGAGGCCGTCACCAATTGCATCGTCCACGCATATCCAGACAGCATAGGCCGCGTGAGCATGCGTCTGCGCATTCTCGACGGCGGCGCGCTTGAAATCTCCGTGCGCGACTGGGGGCGCGGCATCGCCGACGTCGAGCGGGCGATGGAACCCCTGTACACCACCGGCGGCGAGGACAGGAGCGGCATGGGCTTCACCATCATGTCCGGCTTCATGGACAAGCTCCGCGTCCGTTCCGCCCCCGGCAAGGGCACAACCGTCACCATGCTCCGCACGATAAGCCCAAGGGTGGGGCGCGGCGCATGAGCGACACCCTGTCCGACCTCCGCGCGGCCAAATCCGGAGACCGTGACGCCGCCGGCCGCCTCGTCGAGGAAAATTCCGGCCTCATCTGGAGCATTGCCAAGCGCTTTTTCGGCCGAGGCGTCGACGCCGACGACCTTTATCAGCTCGGCTGCGTCGGCTTTTTGAAGGCCATCGACGGCTTTGATGAGGGCTTCGGCACGCGTTTTTCGACCTATGCCGTGCCGAAAATCTCCGGCGAAATCCGCCGCTTTCTGCGCGATGACGGCACGGTCAAGGTCAGCCGCGGCATAAAAGAGCAGGCCGCGCACATTCGCGCGGCGCGCCTCGCGCTGGAGCAGCGCCTGGGGCGCGAGGTGAATATATCCGAGCTCAGCGACGAAACCGGCCTCACCGCCGAGGAAATCGCCTTTGCCGAGGTCGCCGCCGGCCCGGCTGAGAGCTTGCAGAATGAGCACGGGGAAGACGGCTTCACCCTTGAGCTTGTCCTCGGCGACTTCACCGCCGAAGAGCGCCTTGTCGAGCATGTCGCCCTGCGCGCCGCCATCGAGCGCCTCCACGCGCGCGAGCGCCAAGTCCTCGCTCTCCGCTATTACCACGGCATGACCCAGCAGTCCTGCGCCAAAGTCATGCGCGTCTCCCAAGTCCAAATCTCCCGCCTGGAACGCCGCGCCATGGATACATTACGCAACATGTTGGAATCGTGAAAAGTAAGACCGCGCCTTGCGGCGCGGAAATCCCTCTCAGTCGCCTCGCGGCGACAGCTTCCTTTGCATAATGAAGCCAAGGGCGAGGCGAGAGGCTTGCTGTTCTGTTTGGGCTTGGCATTTACGCACCCTGTCCCAATTTCCGCGCCTTGCGGCGCGGCGCGTTTGCATAAGCAAACGCGGCGATCCCTTCAGTCTCGGCTACGCCGAGCCAGCTCCCCTTGATGCCCAAGGGGAGCCAAGACGAGGACGACAATCCGTACTTCTACTGCGCAAACGAGCTGGTTTCAAACCATAATCGTGCCAAAACAGAACTTTTGACTCTAAATTAGCTGTAGGGGCGGCAACCTGCCGCCCGCTTCTGCGCACCCACGACAACAACCGATTTTAATTAGAACACCAAGTGAAAACCGCCCACCAAAGGCTTCCCCACTGAGGAAGCTGTCAGCCGTAAGGCTGACTGATGAGGCCGCGCCGCAAGGCGCGGTCTGCCTTTTGTGCCAATCTGCGTGTAGTGTCATTCCAATAATAGAACACCTAGCCAAACCACCCTGCTCTTGGCTCTCTCTCCGAGAGAGCT
>CAZUSM010000182.1:0-3198 GCA_964623675.1 uncultured Oscillospiraceae bacterium | reverse complement strand
TTGCCATAATCAAGACTCCTTAAACATATCATATTTCGGAATATCCATTCCGAAATTATACTATTCCTTTTTCACTCAATAGTCAATTGCTTTTTGCACCTTGACTGATTTTTCGTAGGTATAGACAGAAAACGAAACGGCGTTTTGTGCACTTTGCCAAGGGCACTTTTACGCCGCATAAATGCGGCGTGAAAACAGCTGCGGGAGGAGTGAAAAGGGCGTGAAAAAGCACCCCCGGAAATCCGGGGGTGCGGAGGGGTTATGGAGTTGGGTGTGCCTTACTTCTGCTTCCAGCCGGTGCGGCCGTCTTCAAACTTCATGGTGTGGAGATTGGTGGGATAGATGGTGTTGACAGTGCCGGGGGCGGGGAAAGCGGCGTCGCCGGTTGCGCAGCCCTTGACGGTGTGGATGACGCTGTTCCAAATCGGCTCGTCGGAGAAGTCGGCGACGGTGGAGTTGTGCTCGCCGCCGAGACCCTTTTCGCAAAGGTCGGTGCACTCATGCAGGTACTGCGCGCCGCGAGTGAGGGACGTGGTGACCTTGTACCCGCCGCCCTCTTTGAGCTTTCTGGCGATGGTGAGCAGAGTGCCGAGGGCGAGGATGAAGCCGGGGAAGTAGTCCAGAGGCACGCCGTTGAGGTTGACGGGGTGCTCAAGGCTGCCGTTGCGGACGGAGAGGCCGGTGATATCCTCGGCGAGGGGCGCCCAGCCGGGACGATCCTTCCACACGGTGTCGGAGAAGCACATGAGGTTTGCATAGATGACGTTGGGGTTGAGCTTGCGAATCTCGGCTTCAGACAGGCCGAACTTGTCGAGAGTGCCGTTTTGATAAGAATAGGTGATGACGTCGGCTTCCTTGATGAGCTCTTTGCAGCGGGCGAGCTGTTCGGGAATGTTGAAGTCGAGCTGGATGGAGTTCTTGCCGGCCCAGCCGTCAAACTCCAGCATGGCCTGCTCCTGGCCGACGAATTCGCCGCGGCGGACAAGCAGAACGTCAGCGCCGTACTCGGCGAGGATACGAGAGCATGCAGGGCCTGCGATGATGTGGGTCAGGTCGAGAACCTTGATGCCGGAGAGAGGGCCGAGAGGGCCGGGCTTGCCCCATGCGGGTGCGGGGGCGTCATATTCCTTGTCCTCGCGGATGAGCGGCATGGCGAGAACGGCCTTGCCGACCTCGCTGGCCTCCCACTCCTCGCGGGAGCGGATCATGCAGCCGGAAGCGCCGCACTCGAACGCGCGCTCTTCAAGGTCAAGCGCGTCATAGCGGCTGACGACGTCCACCATCTCCTTTTTGTCCTTGGACATGGAGAGCATGGTGTACTTGGTGCCGTGCTTGGAATAGGGCAGGGCGGCGGCCAGCTTGTTGAGCTGATCCTGATAGTAAACGTGGAAGGAGACGTCGCGGCCGTCTTTGGCGCGATACTTGAAGAACGAGCCGTTGAACGCGTTGTTGACGCGCACGGCGCTCATCATGCGGGACCACGCGAACTTCGTGCCGGTGTGGCTTGCCATGTAAAGGCGGTTGGCCTGCATGCCGGCCATGGCCACGTCGCAGATGGTCTTGGCGCCGGTGACGTTGTCCCCGCGCAGCTCGCCGATCTCGGTGGCGACGGAGGAGCAGGCGGCGAGAACCGCCGCGATTGCCGGGGTCTGCAGAACCTTTTCGTCTTCAAAAATGAGACCCATGGCGGGTTTGCGCTTTTTGAGGATGGTGATGTTCACAGGGGGCGGGAAGGGGTTGTCCTTGTAGCAGGCGTTTTTCAGCTGAGCCTCGCGGCGCTCGTCGGCGACGAAAACCGTGGGGATGGCCTTGATGCCGAACTGCTTGGTCAGATCGTCAAAAATGACCTGCGCTTGCTGCGCTTTCTTTTCCAGAACGGGATGTGACATGTCGTTGAGTTCCTTTCGTGCTTTTATTTTACTTTCGCGCATCGCGCCTGCCGAGGCCGACGCAAAACGCCGGAAATACGTTCCACGCGCCCCGATATGCCGCCACTGTGGCTATACCAGAGCTTTGTTATAATATAAACTATTTGTGCGAATTTGTCTACCTCTTTCGGCAAGATTTAAGATAAAGTTTTTGAAGTATATTGGAACAAAAAGAGAAATGGGGCTTTCACAAATCCGGTGCGGGTGCGGCAAGCAACACGGCGCGGGAGAGCAGGAGGCGGCAGACCGGCCGTGTGCGACGCAAAAGCCGTGCATATTATGCGTATGCACTTGAATGCTCGACTGAATATATGCACGATTTCAAGGGGCAATATTCATTGTTGGTGATTATTATACAAGCGGCGCGGGGTGCGCGGCTTAAACTCTGTCGCTTGTGTCAATTTACAAGCGCCGCAAAGCGATGTATAATCATGCATGCAAGAAAGATGAATATGCATAAAAATGCGCAGACGCGGCAAACGGAAATGCCGCGCAGCGCAGAAACGTCACAGGCAATAACATTTACGGAGGGAAAAACCATGCTCAATTCTTACGAACCGACCTTCATATACCTTCAGGAGGAGGACGCGATAAAAGCCGGCGCGACCGACATGAAGCTGACTCTCGCGGCGACCGAAAAGGCGCACAAAATGCTGGGCGCGGGTCAGGTGTATAACCCGGCCAAGTCCCACATGGGTCTGCCCGTCGGAAGCGATATGCAGACGTGGGAGTCGTTTTTCAACAGCATGCCGTCCTTCATCGGCGGGGACATCAACATCGCCGGCATAAAGTGGGCGGCCGAGGCCAAGGAAAACGCCAAGGTGCCCGGCATACCCTACGGCATTGACATCACCATACTCAGCGACCCGAAAACGGTGCTGCCGTTCTGCGTGCTCAACGGCACGCTCATCACCGCCATGCGCACCGGCGCGACGGCGGGTCTGTTCGCCAAGTACACCGCCCCCTCGAACACCGACACCGTGACCTCAATCGGCTGCGGCGTTGTGGGGCGCTGCACCGTGATGGCTGTGGCGGAGGCAATGCCGCAGGTCAAAAAGATGTACATTTCCGACCTCGACATGAGCAAGGCGGAGGACATCGTCAAGGAGTATCAGCCGAAGTACCCGTGGCTTGAGCTCATCCCCGTGACCGACAGCAAGGCCGCCGCCGATAAGTCTCAGGTGATAATCACGCAGACCACATCCTCCAAGGAGTTCATTGACGAAAGCTGGGTCGTGCCGGGCAAGTCGCTTGTCGCGGTGGGCGCGGT
>CAZUSM010000181.1:0-3217 GCA_964623675.1 uncultured Oscillospiraceae bacterium | reverse complement strand
TTGAACGTGACGAGGCCGCAGCGGAAGTTCGTGCCGCCCGCGTCGATGACGGCGACGCTTTTGCCCTGCGGAATCGCGCCGTCGAACTTGATATAGGTGGGGATCATCGGCATGGAGCTCGCCTCGCCCGCGAGGCCGCGCTCCATATCCGCGCACATAAGGCGCGCGTATTTCGCCACGTCAACGTCGGCGGACATGCCGTGTCTGCGCATGAAGTCAAGTGCTATTGTACTGCTCATTTTTGCTCTCCCTTTACTGTGTTTTTCGTTCTATGCCGCGCAAAACCGGCGGGCAAAATGGCCGCGCCGGTGCGTTAATGCTTGTTTAAGAGTGTGTCAAACGACTCGCCGACCGATTCGGCGGATTATTCTTTCACCGCTTCGACAACGCCCTCGGCAAGCCCGGCGAGGGCTTGAATCTCGCTGGGGATGATTATCTTGGTGGCCTTGCCGTCGGCGGCGGCGGCGAACGCCTCCAGCGCCTTCAGGCGCAGCACCGCGTCGGACGGCGTGGCTTCATTGATGAGCTTGATGCCCTCGGCGGTGGCGCGCTGGACGGTCAAAATGGCCTCGGCCTCACCCTCGGCTTCGAGAATCTGCTGCTGCTTTTTCGCGTCGGCGCGGAGAATGGCGGACTCCTTTTCGCCCTCGGCCTCCAGTATGGCCGCGCGCTTTTCGCCCTCGGCGCGCAGAATGGCTTCGCGGCGTTCGCGCTCGGCCTTCATCTGCTTTTCCATGGCGTTTTGGATTTCTTTCGGCGGGAGAATGTTTTTCAGCTCCACGCGGTTGACCTTGATGCCCCAAGGGTCGGTGGCCTCGTCGAGAATGGCGCGCATCTTGGAGTTGATGATGTCGCGGCTGGTCAGGCACTGGTCGAGGTCAAGCTCGCCGATGATGTTTCTCAGCGTGGTGGCGGAGAGATTTTCGATGGCAAACATGGGCTGCTCAATGCCGTAGGTATAGAGCTTGGGGTCGGTGATTTGGAAATAGACAATGGCGTCAATCTGCATGGTGACGTTGTCCTTGGTGATGACCGGCTGGGGCGGGAAGTCCGCCACCTGCTCCTTGAGCGACACCATCTTCGCCACGCGCTCGATGAACGGCACTTTCAGGTGCAGCCCGACGCCCCACGTGGTTTTGTACGCGCCCAGGCGCTCCACCACGTAGGCCTTCGCCTGCGGCACAACGCGGATGTTGCTGACCAGCAGGGCGATTATCACGAGAATAAGTACGGCAATTATCATCATTTTCCTCCGTTTCCGCCGCATGAGCGCGGCAGGGTCATTTTTGAATTGAAATTATTTGACTATCAGCTTCACGCCCTCGATGCGCACGGCGGTGACGACGTCACCCGTGGCAAAGCGCGTGTTTTCATCTTCGCTTCTCGCCGTCCACACCTTGCCGGCGATTTTCACGGCGCCCGTCCCGGCGAGGTTGTCAATGTCCTCGGTCACGACGCAGTCATGGCCGATGAGGGCGTCGGCGTTCGTCGGCTGAGTGCGGGAGTTGACGAACTTTTGCGCGAGAGGCCGGGTCAAAACCAGCGTGGCCACCGACACCGCGAAAAACCACACGATTTGCAGCCAGAGCGGGGCTTGCAGCAGCGCGGCAATGAGCGCGGCGAGCGCGCCGATGGCAAACCATATCGACACCAGCCCCGGCACAAGCGCCTCCACGATGAGCAGCGCCACCATCGCGACGAGCCACACTATCGACATATCCAGCATCACGGGCATAAGAAGTCACCTCGAATATCAATTGCGAATCATTATCTACATTATATAATGCCGCCGGGGTTTTAGCAAGAACTATTTAGGCTCTGCGTCGCCGCGCAGTGCGTTTATCGCGCGGTGGGCGCGCGCAAGCTCAATCTGCCCCGGCGCACTGGGCGCGCCGAAGGCGCAAAACGTCAGGCACGAGCCGAAAAGCCCCGCCACAAGCCGCCCCGGCGCGCCAGCCTCGCCCATGGGCACGGCGGCGATGAGCGGCGAGCCGCCCTGCCGCGTCAGGCGCTCGGTGAGCGACAATAGGCGCAAAAGCTCCTCGCGCGTGTGTATCATGCAGGCAAATTTCGCGATGTCCGCGCTGATATCGCGCGCCTCGGCGACGAAGTCGACGAGCGCGGCGTCATCCGGCAGGGCGATGAAATCGTGCAGACTGTAAACCGTCGCAACGCCGCGCTCGCGCGCGAGCGCGACAAGGCTAGGTGCAGTGGGAATAGAGTGCTCAATGTCGACCATGTCCGCCGCGCCATCTGCGATGACGCCCTCAATGAGGGCGTGGCGCGCGGCGGCATCGAGTGTGGGCGGCGTTTTCGCGCCCTCGGTGCGATAGGTGAACATCAGCGGCATGTCGCCGAGCGCGGCGCGGAGTTCAAGCGTGACGGCGCGCAAGCGCGCGGCGTCACCGGCGGCGCGGCTCAAATCGGCGCGGAACTCAGCCGCGTCTGCGCATGAGCGCGCCAAGGCGCGCGCGCAGTCAAGCGCGGCGGCCTCATCGGGCGCGACGATGGGGCAAATCAGCCCCTCGCGTCCCGCCCCCAGCGTCATCGAGCGAATATTCAGCACCACAATCTCACCCCCGACAGCTCGCAATCATTTGCCCCAATTTTCGCATGTTCTAAGGGGAATGTCAACACATTCTTTACAACTTTAACGCTTTAGCACTTTACTTTTTGGGCAAAGTGATGTATGATAGGCTTGAATTGGGGAACAAAGCGGCGTTGAGACCTTCGGGCTGGGCGGCGCTTTATATACACGATATTATGAGAAATCAAGGAGTCCGAAATGAACAAGCTACCCAAAAAACCGAGAAACGAAACCATGTACAAGGCCATTCTCAGCCTGCGCACGGTTGACGAGTGCATGAAATTTTTCGACGATTTGTGCACCGTGTCCGAGCTGATGGCGATGGAGCAGCGGTATCAGGTCGCCTCTTGCCTTGACGACGGCATGATTTACAGCGAGATTCTCGACGAGACCGGCGCTTCCAGCGCCACAATCAGCCGCGTCAACCGCTCGCTGCAATACGGGCGCGGCGGGTACGCGATTGTGTTCGACCGCGTGAAAGGCGGGGACGAGCAGTGAGCTGTTACGGGCCTCTCGCCGCGTGGTATGATCAGCTCACGGGCGACGTGCCGTACAGCGCTTTTGCGGATTTTTATGAGGCGGAGTTCCGCCGCTGCGGCGGCGAATTCCGCCTCCTGCTGGATTTGTGCT
>CAZUSM010000180.1:0-3269 GCA_964623675.1 uncultured Oscillospiraceae bacterium | reverse complement strand
AGTAAACGAGGATACAAATTTCACTGCGTATTCCCGCGAGGGGATACGCAGTCCCTTTTTGTTTGAAAACAGTTTGAAACGATACGCAAATGTACGCAAATGTGGAAATGAAAGGCCGGGCGGCGGCGAGCCGCCGGGGCGATGTGTTTTCGGAGGGAAGCTATGAAAAAGTACGACGTGATTATAATCGGCGCAGGGCCGGGCGGCATATTTTCCGCATACGAGCTGGCGCAGGCGAACAAAGGGCTGAAAATCGCCGTGTTCGAGCTTGGGCGTGAGCTGGCGAAACGCCGCTGCCCCATTGACGGGAAAAAGGTGAAAACCTGCATGAAGTGCCCCGTGTGCAGCATCATGAGCGGCTTCGGCGGCGCGGGCGCGTTCTCCGACGGGAAGTACAACATCACGAACCAGTTCGGCGGGACGCTGTACGAATACGTGGGCAAGGACGAGGCCATCGAGCTGATGCAGTATGTGGACGAGATTAACCTCACCCACGGCGGCGAGGGCACGAAGCTGTATTCCACGGCCAACACCGAGATAAAGCGCGAGTGCCTGGAGAACGGGCTGCACCTGCTCGACGCGCAGGTGCGCCACCTCGGCACAGACATAAACTATGTCGTTTTGGGCAACATCTATGATGAGCTGAAGGACAAGGTGGACTTCCACTTCAACTCCGCCGTCACCGGCATCGACAAGAGCGAGGGCGGCTACATCGTGCACGTGGGCGAGGAAAGCTATGAGTGCACGGACTGCGTTGTGTCCGTGGGACGCAGCGGCAGCAAGTGGCTGGAGGGGATTTGCGAGAGCCTCGGCATCCCGACCAAGTCCAACCGCGTGGACATCGGCGTGCGTGTGGAGCTGCCGGCGGAGATTTTCGCGCACCTAACGGACAAGCTGTACGAAAGCAAGATAGTTTACCGCACGGAGAAGTTTGAGGACCTTGTGCGCACGTTCTGTATGAACCCGAACGGTGTGGTGGTCAACGAGAACACCAACGGCATCGTGACCGTGAACGGCCACAGCTATGAGGACAAGTCCAAGCACACGGAAAACACCAACTTCGCGCTCTTGGTCAGCAAGCATTTTTCCGAGCCGTTCAAGGATTCCAACGGCTACGGCGAGAGCATTGCGCGCCTTTCCAACATGCTCGGCGGCGGGGTGATGGTGCAGCGCTTCGGCGACCTTGTGCGCGGCAGACGCAGCACCGTGCGGCGCATTGAAGAAAACTTCGTCACGCCCACGCTGGCCGCGACGCCGGGCGACTTGAGCCTCGTGATACCCAAGCGCATACTCGACGGGATAATCGAGATGATTTACGCCTTGGACAAGATTGCCCCCGGCACGGCCAACGACGACACCCTCCTCTACGGCGTGGAAGTGAAGTTCTACAACATGGAGGTGGAGCTGGACAAGCACCTGCAAACCAAGGAAAAGGGACTTTACGTCATCGGCGACGGCTCCGGCGTGACGCATTCGCTGTCCCACGCCTCCGCCAGCGGCGTGTACGTGGCGCGCGATATCCTCGGCATGAACTCATAATCAGACGCAAAAACCTTGATTTTTACTGAGTATGGGTATAAAGTAAGAACATTACTTTATGCTCATACTCTGATACTAAACGGAGGTGTACGATGGCCGGAAGAAAGGGTCAGAATTATATGCACGGCGCGGCGATACTCACCGTGGGCGTGATAATAATGAAGATACTGGGCTTCATATACAAAATACCGCTCGGCAATATCCTCGGCGACGAGGGGTATTCGATGTTCATGGGCGCGTACAACATCTATTATATCTTCTTCACGCTGGCCACGGCGGGCTTGCCGGTGGCGCTGTCGCGCCTAGTGGCCGAGGCGGACGCCAACGGCCGCGCCAAGCAAGAGGAAAAGACCTTCCGCGTGGCGCGGTGGACGTTTTTCGTCATCGGGCTTGTGTTCGCGGCGATAATGTTCATTTTCCCGGAATGGCTGGCGGACAAGTACCTTGAAAACCCGGACGCGGCGCTGAGCATCAAGGCGATGAGCCCGGCGATACTGCTGGTGTGCCTGGTGTCGGCTTATCGCGGGTACTGCCAGGGCAACGGCAACATGATTCCCACCACGGTGGACGAGGTGCTGGAGGTGCTGTTCAAGGTCATCTCCGGGCTGATAATCTCGCTGATGGTGATGCGCGCGGGGCTTGGCCGCCCGATGGGCTCGGCCGGCGCGATACTGGGTGTGTCGATAGGGTCGGTGGTGTCGCTGCTGTACATGGTGATTTACAAGCGGCGGAATTATGACATTCTTGCCTCGTCCTACTCCGCGGGAATTGTGGACGCAAACGATGTGCCGGAGGACGACGGCACGGTCGACTCGGCGGGGAAGATTATAAAAGACATCCTCACCATCGGCATTCCCATCGCGTTCGGCGCGTGCATAATGGCGCTGCTCAACTCCGTGGACTCCAAGCTGTGCATGAACCGCCTGCAAAGCGCGGCGGGGTTCAGCTATTACGAGGCGAAGGTGCTTTACGGTGTATACGGCAAGGCGCAGACGCTGTTCAACCTCCCGGCGGCGTTCATCACGCCGCTGACCATCGCGATTGTGCCGGCGATATCCGGGGCGATTGCGCGGGGCGCAAAGAAAGAGGGCGCGAAAATCGCCGAGGACTCGATGCGCATTTCGGCGGTGATCAGCCTGCCGATGGGCGTGGGGCTGATGGTGCTGAGTGAGCCGATTATGAACGTGCTCTACCCCAACAGCAACGCCGCAGGGCCGGGGCTTTTGACAATCATGGGCGCGGCGAGCTTTTTCGTGTGCATAGTGCTGATGGAAAACGCGGTGCTCCAAGCCTCCGGCAAGGAAAAGCTGACGATGCTGACGATGATTTCGGGCGGGCTGATCAAAATCGGTGTGAACTGGTTCTTGGTGGCGCGGCCTGAGATAAACATCTACGGCGCGCCGGTGGGGACGCTGGTGAGCTATCTTGTCATGGCGGTGATGAACTATGTGTTCATGTGCAGGACGCTGGACGAGAGGCCGCACCTCGCGCCCGTGTTCGTGCGCCCGCTTGCGGCAAGCGCGCTGATGGGCGCGTCGGCGTGGGCGGTTTACGGGCTGTGCTCGCGCTTTATCGGCGGGGAATGGCTCGGCACGGCGGCGAGCATGATGCTGGCGGTGCTGGTGGCCGTGGTGGTTTACGTGGTGAGCGCGATTTGCCTGAAAACCGTCACGAACGAGGATTTGAAGCTGATCCCCGGCGGAGAAAAGGTCGGGAGACTGCTGCATATC
>CAZUSM010000179.1:0-3283 GCA_964623675.1 uncultured Oscillospiraceae bacterium | reverse complement strand
AGCGGGCGGGGATAGCGCAGAAATCTGCGCTCAAATTCGAGCATGTGAGAAAGCTGGAGCGAGAGGGCGTGACGCAGCTTTTTGTCCGTGACGGGCTTGTCAATGGCGCACAGGGCGTCGCTGTCCTCGCCGCCGACGTCGGCGAGGGTGTCGGCGTACACGGTTTTGTTGTACACAAACTGGCCGTAGGCCGAGCCGATCTCGAACGGCTCGCGCTCAAGCTCATCCCAAGTGCAGACTATGTCAAATTCAATGTCGGTGATATTGACCTGCCTGCGAAGCATGGTGATCAAATATTGCACCTCATCCATTGCATAATCCTCCCTCGTCTGTCATATATGCCCAGCATGTATGATAATATCATAGAAATGCCAATATGTCCAGCCCTAATAGGGGAAACTTTTACGCAAAAATGCGAGCCGTGGTTTGCGGCTCGCATTGCTCTCCCTCACCCCACTATCGTCACTTTACCGGGGTTATTGTCATCATAGCTCACGGTCACGGTACTGCCTACGGTGGGGGCGGGGGTTGAGGGGGTGAGCCATTTGCGCTTGGTGTACTCCTTGCCGTTGACCGTATACTTCACGGTCACGACGTGCGGATACTGCGCGCCGTCAGCGCCGGTCAGGCGCGCGGCCTTGGTGTTCACTTTCAGCCACCATTGGCGCGATACTCGCGTCACGGTCGCGGTCGTTTTTCTCTCCATGTCAAGCTCCTTTCGTCAGTCCGCCAGCGCGTTCGCGCGGCGGATTACTTCCTTTATACGCTCGGCGTAGCGGCGCGTGGCGTCGTCGGCGGCCTCGTCCGGCAGGATGACGCGATAGCGCGCTCCCTCGTGCGGGAGGCCGGTGAGCACATCCCACAGTGCGTCGAGATTTTCGCCGTACCAGTCCTGCCACGCCATTTTGCGCCTCAGCTCGGCATAGAGCGCGGCGCGATCGCGGCAGGGGGCAAAATCGAGCGTGACCGCGTCGGTGAGCGCGGCCAAGAGGCCGCTGCACCCGGCGTAAATATCGTCCCAGGCGCGGTCAAAGTCGCGGGTGTACCACGGGTCGTCTATCGCCTCGCCCACACGCCCGGCATAGTCGAGCAGATTGCGCAGCTTGCGGCAGTCGTCGGGCGCGAAAAAGCGCGCGAGCACGCGGCGGTTTTCCTCGTCCATGCTGATGATGAGGTCATAATGCTCATAATCGTTTTTCCGCATCTGACGGGCGCGATGGGCAGAGCAGTCAATCCCGTGCGCGGCCAGCACACGGCGCGACGGCGGATAAACGCCGTTGCCCAGCTCCTCCGTGCTCGTCGCGGCGGAGGCAATTTCAAACTCGTCCGCCCGCCCCGCGTCGGCCACCAGCTTTTTCATGATATACTCCGCCGTCGGACTGCGGCATATATTGCCATGACAGATAAACAATATTTTTATCATATATTTCTCCCGTTAAATACCCCAAAATATCGCAATTCAAGCACTATTATAAATAGTTGAATTGCCGCGCAAACACGATTTTGTGCAGAAAATGTGTAAATTGTGTGCAGTACACGCACTCATTATATCATACACACGCGGCTTTTTCATCTGTTTTTTACGGGGCATTGGCGGGGGATGGGGCAGCATTTATTCCCTCATCTCACCGTTTTTGCACGGTTCTTACGGTTTCTTGGAGTTCGGTTTTATAGGTGAAGACCACGAAGCCGTCGTAGTGCAGCTCGCCGTCCATGCCGTCGCCGAGGCAGCTTGTGCCGTAATAGGCGTTCGTCGGCTCGCCGACGTATTTGTAAAGCGTGGCGACCGGCTCGCCGATGCAGCTTTCGGCAAGCTCGATGTTCTTTTCGAGCTGTTCTTCCTTCGTGAGCGTTTTGCCGCAGGCGCACAGCGCCGCCGCGAGCAGCAGCGCAAGCAAGCATATCAAGGCGCGTTTTTTCATGGCGTTCATTCTCCCTATATCGTTATTCCGTCGGCTCGGAAACGGGCGCGGGGTCGGTCGGCGCTTCGGGTGCGGGTTCGGGTGCGGGTGGTTTAGGAACTGGGGAAGGGGGCGCAGGCTCTGCCGGCGTTTCGGGCACGGGCGGCGCATCGGGCACGGTTGGTGGTGCAGGTTCGGGCGTCGGTGCGGGTGCTTCGGGCGCGGGCGCGGTGGTAGGCGCTGGCGTCGGAGCGGGAGTGGGTTCTGGCTGTTGCGGGGCGGGCGTGTGTTCGGGCGTGACTATGACGCGGGGCGATGGGTGAGCCTTGGCGTATTCAATCATGGCGTCATACTTGGCCTGCGCCTCGGTCTCCTTGGCCGCGCTTTGGCGCTCAACATCCGGGGTGTAGCACCAGCCCTCGGTCTCCGACCAGTCCTTGAAAAAGATGTCGGCCTGCTCCTGCTGATAGACGCTTCTGCTCCATTCAAGCTCCGGGTCGCAGTAATAAACCAAGCCGTTGAACTCGATTTCGCACCAGCAGTGAGTGCGCGGCGGGAGGCCGCATGTGCCGGTGACGATGTACGCCTGATAGCCCAAGCCACGGGCGAGCGCGGCGAAGGCGGAGTTGTAGTAATAGCAATTGCCCGCGAGCTGGCTGAGCGCCTCTTTCGCGACCGAGTTGCCCCAGCCGTCGACGCCGTTCGGCTCGGAGAGGGAGTAGTGATTGTTGACGTAGCCGACGTACTGCATGTTGTCGCGGATGTAATCATACAGCCGGTGGAGGCGGTCAATGCGCGGGGCGGCGGAGACGGTTTCGGCGACGATGAGCGCGGCGACCAGCGCGTCAAGCTCGGCATCGCCGGAGGTGTAGCGCCCGTCGGCGTCGAAATTCAGCATGCCGTCGGAAAAATCGCGCTTGATGTGTCCGTTCGCGTCGACAGCATAGAGAAAGCCGTCAAGGACGACAAAGCCGTCCTCGGCAAGGGCGGAATAATCCTCATCGGCGGTCGGCGCGGCGGTCTCAGCGGCGGGGCGGGCGGTGGCGTCCGGCGCAGTAGCGGCGGGCGGCGAGGGCGACACCGACGCGGCCTCGTCGCGGTCGAAATGCGTGCTGCCCATGACGACAGCCGCCGCAAGCACGCCCAGCGCAATCGCGCCCCATTTGATGATCCATGTCTTTATCTCGCCCATGCCAAACCCCTGTTCCGCCGACGGACAAGCGCCCGCCGACATACGGCAATTACTTCTAATTCTTGATTATTATAGAATGTCCGCCGCTGTATTTCAAGCGATATTTGATATTTTTGGCGCTGGGTCAGCGGGGGCGTTCTGTTGTGAAATGGACAAACAATATAGCCCGGAGTTAAGGGCAGACCGCGCC
>CAZUSM010000178.1:0-3287 GCA_964623675.1 uncultured Oscillospiraceae bacterium | reverse complement strand
TGGCATTGGCAGAACCCGGCGAGGAGAACATAATCCGCAAGGTCGGCGGCTCACCGAGTGTGAAAAAGCACCTGGAGGACTTGGGCTTCGTCGTCGGCGGCGAGGCGACGGTCGTCACCGCGCTCAGCGGCAACGTCATCGTCAAGGTCAAGGACGCGCGCGTGGCGATAAGCGAGGAAATGGCGCGCAAAATCATGGTTTAATATTTAATTGAGCATAGGAGGACAAGCGAGAATGAAAACACTCAGAGACGCGAAAATAGGCGAAACCGCGACAGTCGTGAAGCTGCACGGCGAGGGACCTATCAAGCGCAGAATCATGGACATGGGCATCACGCGCGGCATCGAGGTTTACGTGCGCAAGGTCGCCCCGCTGGGCGACCCCATCGAGGTCAGCGTGAGAGGGTATGAGCTTTCTCTGCGCAAGGCCGACGCGGAAATGATCGAAATCGCCGAGTAAGCAACGCGCTTTTTTGATGTTTGCGAGTTAAAGATGTTTAACCGAAAAGGAGTTATTGAAATGGACAAACAAGTCAAGATTGCTCTTGCCGGCAACCCCAACAGCGGCAAGACCACGCTTTTCAACGCCTTGACCGGCTCCAACCAGTTTGTGGGCAACTGGCCGGGCGTGACCGTGGAGAAAAAAGAGGGCAAGCTGAAAAAGCACGACGACGTCGTGATAATGGACCTGCCCGGCATATATTCGCTCTCTCCGTACACGCTGGAGGAGGTCGTGGCGCGCAATTACCTCATCAACGAGCGCCCCGACGCGATTTTGAACATAATCGACGGCACCAACCTTGAGCGCAACCTTTACCTCACCACCCAGCTCACCGAGCTTGGAATCCCCGTGGTGGTGGCGGTGAACATGATGGACGTCGTGCGCAAGAACGGCGACGCCATCAACATCAAAGAGCTTTCCCGCGAGCTGGGCTGCCCCGTGGTGGAGATTTCCGCCCTCAAGGGCGAGGGCGTGATGGCCGCCGCCGAGTGCGCCATTGACGCCGCCGCCAACGGCAAAACCGTCCCCCAGCACACCTTCTCCGGCCCTGTGGAGCATGCCCTTGCCCACATTGAGGAGGCCGCCGTCCACGCCATGCCCGAAGAGCAGCAGCGCTGGTACGCCATCAAGGTTTTCGAGCGCGACGACAAGGTGCTCGAAAAGCTGAGCCTGAGCGCGGACGTGATGAGCCACATCGAGTCCGACATCGCCGCCGCCGAGAAAGAGCTCGACGACGACGCCGAAAGCATCATCACCAACGAGCGCTATGTTTACATAGCCGAAATTATAAAAGGCTGCTACAAAAAGAAGAACAAGGGCGGCCTCACCACCTCCGACAAAATCGACAAGGTTGTCACCAACCGCTGGCTCGGTCTGCCGATTTTCGCGCTGGTGATGTATCTGGTTTACTATCTCTCCATGGTCACCGTCGGCGCGGCGGCCACCGATTGGGCGAATGACGGCCTGTTCGGCGACGGCTGGCACTTGTTCGGCATCGGCTCTGCCGCGTACAGCGAGGCCGCCGACGCATGGGCGGAGGCCGACACCATCGTCGCCGGTTACGAGGCCTTTGTCGAAGAAAACGGCGAACCCGCCGACGGAGTGTTCACCTACGACGTTGAGGACGAGGAAACCCTCGCCGTCAGCGAGGAGAGCGCCACCTTTGACGATTACACTGCCGCCCTCGCCACGCTCGACGTGCTTGGCGACGAGCCCGACCCGGCTGACTACGGCGTGTGGGTGCCCGGTATCCCGGTGCTTGTGGGCAACGCGCTTGAAAGCGTCGGCTGCGCCGAGTGGCTCAGCGGCTTGATTTTGGACGGCATTGTCGCCGGTGTCGGCGCGGTGCTGGGCTTTGTGCCGCAGATGCTGGTGCTGTTCCTGCTCCTCGCGTTCCTCGAAGCGTGCGGCTACATGGCGCGTATCGCCTTCGTGCTTGACCGCGTGTTCCGCAAGTTCGGCCTGTCCGGCAAGTCCTTCATCCCCATGCTCATCGGCACGGGCTGCGGCATCCCCGGCATCATGGCCTCGCGCACCATCGAAAATGAGCGCGACCGCCGCATGACCATCATGACCACCACGTTCATCCCCTGCGGCGCGAAAGTCCCGTTCATCGGCATGATCGCGGGCGCAATCTTCGGCGGCTCTGCATGGGTCGCAACCTCCGCTTACTTCGTCGGCATGGCCGCCATCATCATCTCCGGCATCATGCTCAAAAAGACCAAGATGTTCGCCGGCGAGCCTGCGCCGTTCGTCATGGAGCTGCCGGCATACCACATGCCCACTCTCGGCAACGTCCTCCGCTCCATGTGGGAGCGCGGCTGGAGCTTCATCAAGAAGGCCGGCACGATCATCCTGCTCTCTACCATTCTGGTGTGGTTCACCACCTACTTCGGCTGGGTGGACGGCGCGTTCCGCATGCTGGCGGAGGACGAGATCGACTTCTCCATCCTGGCCAGGATCGGCGGCGCGATCGCCTGGATCTTCAAGCCCCTGGGCTGGGGCAACTGGCAGGCGGCTGTCGCCTCGATCACCGGCCTGGTGGCCAAGGAGAACATCGTCGGCACGATGGGCGTGCTCTACGGCGCCTCCGGCGACGTTTACGGCACTCTCGCCGCCACCTTCACCCCCGTCAGCGGGTACTCGTTCCTCGCGTTCAACCTGCTTTGCGCCCCGTGCTTTGCCGCAATCGGTGCAATCAAGCGCGAGATGAACAACAAGAAGTGGACGTGGTTCGCCATCGGCTATCAGTGCGGCTTTGCCTACCTCGTGGCCTTGATGATCAACCAGTTCGGCGGCCTGTTCACCGGCTCTGTCAGCGTCATCGGCCTCATCTTTGCCCTCGCGGCCTTGGCCGGAATGATTTACATGCTCGTCCGCCCCTACAAGGAAGCCGACAAGCTCACCGAAAAGCTTTGATAAATCCCCGCCGTGGGAGAGGCAGCTATAATCCTCCCCTCGCCCCTCCCACGGAATATTTACTTTGACTGTTGCTTAATTTCTTCATAAAAGGAGTGAATCCCAAGATGCTTAGCTTCATCGCCGAAAACCTTTCCACTATCCTTATTTGCATTGTACTGATTGCCATTGTCGTTTCCATCTCCGTTTACCTTGTCCGGCAGAAGCGGCAGGGGAAAAGCTCCTGCGGCGCGGGGTGCGCGCACTGTGCCATGCACGGGCAGTGCCACTCCGCCCAAAAGAGCTGACCGGGCGAGCGCCCGAAATCGGCTCGATGTAAGAAAAGGGGGCTGCGGTTCTACACCTCTCCGCAGTCCCCATATTTTCAT
>CAZUSM010000177.1:0-3322 GCA_964623675.1 uncultured Oscillospiraceae bacterium | reverse complement strand
GTCGCGGCCTTGAGCGCGTCCATGAGATAGCGGCTGTTGAAGCCGATTTCAAGCTCTTTGCCGCCCTCGCAAGTGCATATATCGTCCGCGCGGCCAATCGGGGTCAGGCACAGCAGCTCCAGCTTGCCGGGGGTGACGTGCATGCGAACGGGGTTGGTGTTTTTCTCGCTGACGATGAGCGCCACGCGCTCAATCGCGCCCATAAACTCCGCGCGGTTGACCTTGACGGTGTTTTCAAATACTGTCGGCAGAGAACGGCGATAATTGAGGAATTCGCCCTCCAGGCGGCGGGAGACGACCACGGTGTTGCCTATGACGAAGCTGACATGCTTTGCGCCCACGGCGATTTCCACCTCGCCGCCCTCGTCGGCGCAGATACGCTCAATGTCGGAAAGTGTCGAACCGGGGACGATGAACGTGCAGTTTTCAAGCTGTCCGTCCTCGATGGTCTCCACGCGCTTTGCAAGGCGGTAACCGTCCACGGCCACCAGCGTGAGGAGTTTGTCCTCGATTTCAAAGAGAATGCCGGTGTAAACCGGGCGGACCTCACTGTCGGATACGGCGAAGATGGTTTTGTTTATCATGTTTTTGAGTATCGGCTGGGGGAGGACGATGCTGTTTATCTTGTCCACGGTGGGCAGCTCCGGGTATTCGTCGGGGCTGATGCCGATGAAGTTATATTCGCTCTGCGCGCATTTGACGTTGACGGCCAGCTGTTTTTCGTCGGCCTCGATGCTGACTATCCCGTCCGGCATGCGGCGGATCATCTCGCCGAAGAGCTTGGCGGAGAGGACGATGCTGCCGCATTCGCGGACGCTTGCGTCCACGGTGGTGTATATGCCCTTTTTCAGGTCAAAGCCGGTTATGCGCACGCTGTCGGTTTCCGCGGTGATGAGTATGCCCTCCAGCGCCGGAATCGGGCTTTTGGACGCGGCGGCTCGCATTGCCACATTGACCGCGTTTTGCAGCTCGTATTTTTCACAGGTGAATTTCATTTTCTCTCCTCCGTTTTTCTAGCAGTAAGTAAAGGATAATATTTTAGTATTATTAGTAGTAGGCGAAAATCTTGTGGAAAAGTGCGAAAAGCCGTTGATAACGCTTAGATTTAGGTGTTGACAAAAATGTTTGAAATTTTGCGGTTTTCAACATGGCGGGGGCGGGGTTGGGTTTTCAACATTCGTTTTTGAATTTTCCACACGGAAATGTTCAAAACTCAACGCGTTATATATCGACGGTTTTCGACATTTACAGCGAGTTGATATTCGACGTGATGTCGCGTATGGTGAGCACCATGTTCGGGTCGGTTTTTATCAGCTCCTCGACCTTGCGGATTGAGCTGAGCACGGTGGCGTGGTTCCTGTCCTCATACTCCGTGCCGATGTCCTTGAGCGACAGGTTTGTCAGCGAGCGCATGAGGTACATGGAGATTTGACGCGCCATGGCGGTGTTTTTCGAGCGGTTTTGGCCGCGCAGATCCTCCTCGCGCAGGGAGTAAAACCGCGCCGTCTCGCTGATGATTCGCTCCGGAGACGGGATATACTCGCCCGTGCGCATCACGTCCTTGATTGCGCGCTTGACCGAGTCGATGGTGATGGTGTAGTCGAGGATTTCTTTATACGCCGTCAGGCGCTTGATGACGCCTTCGATTTGGCGGATGTTCGCGGTGATGTTTTCGGCGATGAATTCCACCGCCTCGTCAGAGAGGATGAGTCCGAGCTGGGCGGCCTTGTTGCGCGTGATGGCCATGCGGGTTTCAAGGTCGGGCGGCTGAATGTCCGCCATGAGGCCGCCCTCAAAGCGCGAGCGCAGCCGGTCGTCCAGCAGCGACATTTCAAGCGGAGGGCGGTCGGACGTGATGACTATCTGATGCCCGGCCTCATAGATGTTGTTGAAGGTGTGGAAAAATTCCTCCTGCGTGGAGCGCTTGCCTGCGATGAACTGAATATCGTCCACGAGGAACAGGTCGACGTTTCTGTACTTCATGCGGAAGTCGTCCACCGTGCCGTCTTTGATCGCGCGCACCATTTGGTTGGTGAAATCGTCGCCCTTGATATACGCCAGCTTTTTAGACGGCTCGCGCTCGTGTATGGCCTGTCCGATGGCGAGCAGCAAATGCGTCTTGCCGAGGCCGGAGTTGCCGTAGATAAAAAGCGGGTTGTAGGTCTTGCCCGGCTTTTCCGAAACCGCGATGGCCGCCGCGTGGGCGAACTTGTTCGACGAGCCGACGATGAACCGGTCAAAGGTGTACCCTGCCATTTCGGGCAGGAGATTGTCCTCTTGCTTGCCGAGCTCATAGTCGTTCAGCTCATCCCCGGCGAGAATGGTCAAGTCAAAGTCGCAGGCGAACAGGTCGCTCAGCACGGTTTTTATCGTCTCTGCAAAGCGCGCCTGAATTATGCCGCGCTTGAAGTCGTTGCTGGTGTGGATGACAAGGCGGCAGTCGTCAATCTCCACCGGCTCGCAGTCGGAAAACCACGTGTCGATGGCCGTGGGCGTGAGCTGTTTGCCCAGCGCTTTCATGATTTCCTGCCATATATCATTAAGTGAATTCATATTTCCCCCATGCCGTTTTTCTCTTTTTCAACAGTGAGTTTGCGCCAAGCGCATACTTCTCCAATGAACCATATCATTATACCAAATTTGCGTCCTCAATGCAATATCTATAATATAATAAAGTAGACAAAATATATTTTTCTCAACAATAGAGGCTCGGCAAACAGAATAACAGCCCCGCCGGGTGGCGGGGCTGTCGATTTGAATGTACAGTTCCTATGGCAAGGGTGGAAACTGCGGCCGACGCATGTCGGCGGGGGTTATATAAGCCAAGGCCGAGGGTATCGGTTGGGTTATATCGCGTTTGTCAAAGGGCGGCGGCGAGGAGATTTTTCAGCTTGAACGCCTTGCCGGTGACGAGCATTTCGCGGCGCTGATCCTCACTCGTGGGGTAGGCGTTGAAGCCCATCACCTCGCCGGACTTATCGTCGACATAGCATTCATAGTTGAGCCAGTCGGTGCAGAAGGCGAGGTAATATGTGCCCTCGTCGTGCGCCGTGTCCTTCACGCGCACCTCGCGGCGGTCGAGCTTTGCATAGTCGAGTGCGTTATTGAGAGCGGTTTTGACGTTGATGTTCTTTTTCATAGCTTGCATTATCCTTTCATACTTAGACGGCGGCGCTTGGCTTGTTCCTTTGTTGCCGGGTTTTGAGTTCCGTTTTGTGTCCACGCCGTCTTTTGTTTTATGGCTAGATAATACATCGAATTTTTAAGCAAATTATGAGTAAAAATAAGTAGTTTTTTTAACGATTTTTGTACTTTTATTGAA
>CAZUSM010000176.1:0-3336 GCA_964623675.1 uncultured Oscillospiraceae bacterium | reverse complement strand
GCTCGCGGGGTACAGCGCGCCGCGGCGCATCGACCCGCGCTTTTATATGGCGGCGCGGTGCGCGGTGTACATGGGGCTGGGTATGCTGATGTCGTGCGCGCGGGTATTGTCGGGCGGGGCGCCGTTCGGCATGGCGATGGTGGCCTGCTCCGGCGCGGGGCTGAGCGGGGTGTGCGCGCTGTGCGGCGCGTCGCTGGGGTATGTGCTCAGCGGCGGCATCGAGTGGGGAATCCGCTATGTGGCGGGGTCTGTGCTGGTGTACACGCTCTCGTTCATTTTCCAAGAGGTCTCGGTATACAAAAGCGAATACTTCATGCCGTGCGCGGCGGGTTCGGTGACCGCCCTGACGGGCTTTCTCGGCAGCTTTTACGTCACCGAGGGAACGACGCCGCTCTATGCCGCGCTCTTTTTGGAAAGCGCCCTCACCTTCGGCGGGGCGTACTTTTTCCGCGAGGCCTTGACCAATACCCTGCGCACGACCGAGGCGCAGGAGCTGAAACACAGCACGGCCACGCTCATTATGGCCGCCTGCGCGCTCGTCAGCTTCGCGCGGGTGACGGTGTTTTCGGGCGTGTCGGTGGGGCGCGCGGCGGCGCTGGTGGCGCTGATGGCCTCGGCGATGAAGGGCGGAATGCTGACCGGCGCGGCCGTGGGCACGGTGCTCGGCCTCGCGATGGACTTGGCGCGCGACGGCGGCGCGTTTTACACGATGGTGTACGCGTTCGCGGGGCTTATGTCGGGCGTGTTCGGCAAGCACGGGCGCGCGGTGTTCGTGCTGTCGTTTATGCTGGCGTCGGCGCTGGCGGCGGTGTGCGAGTGGGAAGAGGGCGTGTTCCTTGCCGCGATGTTTGAGTCCGGCTGCGCCGCGCTTATCTTCATGGTTTTGCCCGGCGCGTGGGTGACGCAGCTTGCGCTGATGCTGCAATATGCCGAGCAGGGGCGGGGCGAGGTGTCGCTGCGCCGCTTCGTGGCCGGGCGCGTGCTCAACCTCGGCGAGGCTTACGGCGAGCTGTATGAAACCGTGCGCAAAAACGTGGAAGAGCCGCACAACGACGAGAACATCGCCCGCGTGTTCGACCGCGCGGCGGACGAGGTTTGCATCCGCTGCAAGCACAAAAACCGCTGCTGGAACACTGAATACATGGACACGCTCTCGGCCATGAACGACGCCACCGAGGCCATGACCGAGCACGGCACACTCACCCCTGCTGACCTGCCCGGCTATTTCCGCGAGCACTGCGACGGCCTTGCGGCCTTTGTCGCCGCCGTCAACGGCGAGCTGCGTTCGCTGAGCTTTCGGCGCGAGCTTCGCGCGCACCTGAAAGAAAACCGCAATGTCGCCTGGGAAATATACGGCGACGTGGCGTCCATGCTGCGGCGCGTCGCGGGCGAGCTGGGCAGCCTCAACGGCTCTGACCCCGCGGCGGAGCGCCGCCTCGTGCGCTATCTCCGCTCGCTGGACATCGACGCCGAGGCCGCCGTATACCGTGACGGGAGCGGGCGCGTGCGCGTCATCATCGAAAGCGGGCGGCTCACCCCGCTGACAAAGCACGCAGGGTATTTGGAAAAGCTGTCCGCCGTGGTGGGTGTGCGGCTGTGCCTCGCGCCGGAGAGCGGGGACGACCCGGCGCGCCTGACACTGCTGGAGGCCGAGCCTCTGGCCGTGTCGGTGGGCATCGCGGCCTTGAAAAAGCGCGGGGAAAAGGTCAGCGGCGACAAGGGCACATACTTCAAAACCGATGAGGGTGTACTGTGCGTCCTCCTCTCCGACGGCATGGGCACGGGCGACGAGGCCGCGCGCGGCAGCGGCGAGGTCGTCGCCATACTCGAAAAATTCCTGCGCAGCGGCGTTGACCCCGCCGCCGCGATGAAAATGCTCAACTCCGTCATGCTCCTGCGCGGGCAGGACCACTGGGGCTACGCCACGGTTGACCTCATGTGCGTCGACCTTTTCACCGGGGACACCTGCTTTTATAAATACGGTGCGGCGCCGTCCTACGTGTGCTCGGCGCGCGGGGTGCACCGCATAAAGGGCGAGACCCTTGCCGCCGGGCTGAGCCTCGGCGAGGGGCGCGCGCCGGACATTGTCCGCATGCGCCTCAAGCCCGGCTGCACCGCCATCATCGCCTCCGACGGCGTGATTGCCGACGCGCAGGACGAATGGGTGAGGGCGCTGCTCAACCGCGGGTTTGAGGACATGAAAGCGCTCGCGCGCTCCACGCTCAAAGAGGCGGAGAAGCATTACGGCGCGAATGACGACATGACCGTCGTCACCGTCAGAGTGGAGGAGCGCGCATGATGAAAAGACTGCATCTCCCGTCACTGCGCGCCCTGCTTCCGCGCCGCAAGGCGCGCGGCGGGGCGGGGTCGGCGCATATTGGGCGCGGCGCGATAAAGGGCAGCGAGCGCCGCGTCATCGTCGTCCACCCGCCGGGCGGCATATTTTCCGAGGCGGTGTTTGTCCTCCGCGATGATTATTATTCCACCCCCGGCATCAGCCGCGAGGCACTTTTGCGTCAGGCGCGCGCCGCCGCCGAGGAATACACCCGCACCGCCCTGCCCGAAACGGCAAACGGCGCGCGCATAATCGCGCGCGTCGTCATCTTCTCCCTCCTCGCCGCGACCCTCGCCGCCGCGCTGTATCTCACAGGGGTGATATGAATTGAGGGAGGCGTCAGCCTCCCTCGATTTTTCATATCTTTTTCGTTTCAAACGCGGCGTAGCCCTCGTAGTAATAGCTGTGGTCAATGCCCTTCATGTATATCTCGCGGTCATCAACGCGCTCGGTCAGCGCGGAGTTCAAAAGCGCCTTTATCTCCGTGTCGATTATCGGGCTGCGCTCCATCGCGAGCAGATACCGCTCGCGGTCGACCCGACTCCAATCCACCACGACGCCCAGCTCTTTTTTCAGCATGCAATCGAGCCAAATCCGCGCGCTTCGGCCGTTCCCCTCGCGAAAGGGGTGCGCCACGTTCATCTCCACGTATTTTTCGATTATTTCATCAAACGTGGATTGCGGCATGGCGTCAATCGCCCTGAGCGCGTCGGCAAGGTACATCACCGGCGCGAAGCGAAACCCGCCCTTTGCAAGATTCACCGTGCGCATTTCGCCCGCAAAATCATAAATATCCTCAAAAAGCCGCCGATGAATGACGCGCAGGGCGTCGAACGTGCCGGCGTCGAGCGTGTCGAGCAAGCCGCTGTCAAAAAGCTCTTTGGCCTTGCGCTTGCTTATTTTTTCCTCGGCCTCGGCCAGCGCGGCGGATGAGGCAAGCCCCAGCTTGTTTTCAAGCATACAATCAACTCCCGTCGGAATTATTATACCACATTTTCGCT
>CAZUSM010000175.1:0-3358 GCA_964623675.1 uncultured Oscillospiraceae bacterium | reverse complement strand
ACCTCAAGAAAAACGGCGGCTATATCCCCGGCTTCCGTCCGGGCAAGCCCACCAGCGAATTCATCCAGAGAGTCCTCAACAAGATCACCCTCTTCGGTGCGATTTATCTGGGCATAATCGCCGTGGTACCTATCCTCGTATCTCACTTCAGCTCCACCGCCGCGCTGACCGGGCTTTCCCTCGGCGGCACCTCGATCATCATCGTGGTCGGCGTCGCGCTCGAAACCGTGCGCACGCTTGAGGCAGAGCTGCTGATGCGCAACTACAAGGGCTTCCTGTCCTGATAGGAGCGGCAATGAGACTCATTCTTTTAGGCGCCCCCGGCGCCGGAAAAGGCACTCAAGCAGAGATACTCAGCCGGATACTCAGCGTACCGACAATTTCCACAGGCAACATCCTGCGGGCGGCCATCAAGGATGGCACGCCCGTGGGACTCAAGGCGGAGGCGTACATCAACGCAGGGCAGCTCGTCCCAGATGAGGTCATAATCGGCATCATCAAAGAGCGCCTTGCCAAGCCCGATTGCGCCAACGGCTATATCCTCGACGGCGTCCCGCGCACCATCCCCCAGGCCGAGGCCATGGAGAGCATGGGCGTGGAGATCGACTGCGCTCTGTCCATCGAGATAGAGGACGAGGTCATCGTCAAGCGCATGTCCGGGCGGCGCACCTGCTCGGCGTGCAGCGCGACCTTCCACGTGGTCTCGAACCCCCCGAAAAATGAGGGCGTTTGCGACCTGTGCGGCGGCGCGCTGACCATACGCAAGGATGACGCTGAGGAAACCGTGAAAGCCCGTCTTGAGACCTTCCACAGGGAAACCGAGCCGCTCAAGGCCTTTTATGAGGCCAAGGGCAAGCTCAAAACCGTGGAAAATCAGCCGAGCATTGAGGCTACTACGGCCGCAATAGTTGAGAAACTGGGGCTTTAATATGTCCGATCACATCATAATTAAATCCCCGCATGAGCTGGAGCTGATGCGTCAGGCCGGCAGGATAACGGCGGGCGCGCGTTCAATCGCGCGGCAGGCCATCGCCGACGGCGTGACGACAAAGCAGATAAACAAATGCGTACATGAGTTCATTGTGAAATCGGGCGCGAAGCCGACCTTTTTGGGTTACGGCGGCTTTCCGGCCAGCGCCTGTGTTTCCGTCAACGATGAGGTGATCCACGGCATTCCCGGCAAGCGCGTGATTCACGCGGGGGACATTGTCTCGGTCGATGTGGGCGCAACCTACAAAGGCTTTGTCGGCGACTGCGCGGGCACTTATGCGTGCGGTGAAATAAGCGAAGAGGCCAAAAAGCTCATCGAGGTGACGCGGCAGGCCTTCTTCGAGGGCATCAAGTTCGCCCGCGTCGGATACAGAGTGTCCGACATCGGCGCGGCGATTCAGGATTACGCCGAGAGCCACGGCTACGGCGTTGTGCGCGACTATGTCGGGCACGGCGTGGGGCACGTGATGCACGAGGCGCCCGAAGTGCCCAACTACCGCGCCAATCGCAGACCCGACCCAAGACTTGTCAAGGGCATGACCATCGCCGTCGAGCCGATGATAAACATCGGCGGGTACGACGTGCGCGTGCTGGACAACGACTGGACGGTGGTCACGGCGGACGGGACGCTCTCGGCACATTACGAGAACACCATCGCCATCACCGACGGAGAAGCGGAAATACTCACGATGGCAGAGGACATCTAAAAACCGACTTTGGAGGAAAATTTACTTTGGCAAAAGACGATGTAATAGAACTCGAGGGCACGGTGGTTGAATCCCTGCCCAACACCATGTTCCAGGTGGATATCGGCAACGGTCACATCATACTGGCGCATATTTCAGGCAAGCTCAGGATGAACTTTATCAGGATTCTTCCCGGCGATAAGGTCACGGTGCAGATGTCGCCCTACGACGTCACCCGCGGCAGAATCGTTTGGAGAAGCAAATAGGAGGTAATACAATGAAAGTCAGACCTTCCGTCAAGCCCATGTGCGAAAAGTGCAAAATCATCAAGCGCAAGGGTAAGGTCATGGTCATTTGCGAAAACCCCAAGCACAAGCAGCGCCAGGGCTGATCGCGAAAGACCAATGGGGCACTCGCCCCGCCACTAACCCCGGAGACAAGGTTAAAGCCTGTCCGAATATAAACCCCGCATGGAGCAGGGACTCCCTCCGGCGGGAATAAGTCCCCACTCCGCAAAAAATGCGGAAACAATTATCGAAAGGATGATCGTATAGTATGGCACGTATAGCCGGCGTTGACCTGCCCAAGGACAAGAGAATTGAGATCGGTCTCACTTATGTCTACGGTATCGGCAGAACCAGCGCAAAAAAGATTCTCGACAAAACCGGTATCAACCCCGACACCAGAGTGAAGGACCTCACCGAAGAGGAAGAGGCCAAGCTGCGTGAGTGCATCGACCACGACTTCATCGTCGAGGGCGACCTGCGCCGCCAGACCGCGCTTGACATCAAGCGCCTGACCGAAATCGGCTGCTACCGCGGTCTGCGTCACCGCCGTGGCCTGCCCGTTCGCGGCCAGAGAAGCAAGACCAATGCGCGCACCCGCAAGGGTCCCAAACGCACCATCGCAAATAAGAAGAAGTAAGGAGGGATATGAATTATGGCTGCTAACACCAAGAAAAAGGTCAGAACCCGCAGAAGAGAGCGCAAGAACATTGAAAAGGGTCAGGTTCATATCAGCTCTTCCTTCAACAACACCATGGTAACCATCACCGACACCCAGGGCAACGCAATCTCTTGGGCCTCCGCCGGTGGCCTGGGCTTCCGTGGAAGCAAGAAATCCACCCCCTTTGCCGCACAGACTGCCGCCGAGACCGCCGCGAAAGCCGCGATGGAGCACGGCCTGAAGTCCGTGGAAGTGTTTGTCAAGGGCCCCGGCTCCGGCCGCGAAGCCGCCATCCGCGCCCTGCAGACCGCAGGTCTTGAAGTGACGATGATCAAGGACGTCACCCCCATCCCCCACAATGGCTGCCGTCCTCCGAAACGTCGCCGCGTCTAATTGAAGGAGGGTACAGATAATGGCAAAGAATACACAGCCTGTTGTAAAGCGTGCGAAGGCTCTCGGCGTGACCCCGGCTTCCCTGGGCTACACCGGCAAGAGCAAGATCGACACCATCCGCAACCCCAAGGCTCAGGTCCGCAAAAAGCAGAGCGAGTACGGCCTGCAGCTCAACGAAAAGCAGAAGGTCAAGTTCATATACGGCGTGCTGGAAAAGCAGTTCCGCCTGTACTATGAGCGCGCAGAGAAGATGCCCGGCATCACCGGCGAAAACCTCCTCGCCATTCTCGAGCAGCGCCTTGACAACGTCGTGTTCCGTCTCGGCTTCGGCATGACCCGCCGCG
>CAZUSM010000174.1:0-3396 GCA_964623675.1 uncultured Oscillospiraceae bacterium | reverse complement strand
GCCACATCGGCAAGGACGTCGCCGAGATCATCGGCAACGGCTACCCCACGGTGGGCGTAGTCGTCGAGGACAGCGCGACCGTGGACGCGCGCATGGCCGAGCTCAAGCCCGACGTTTGCATCATCGCCACGCGCAGCACCGTGGCCGAGCTTGAGGACATATTCACCGTTTGCGCCAAGCACGGCGTCAACGCCATCACCACCTGCGAGGAAGCGCTTTACCCGTGGAACTCCTCCCCCGCGCTCACCGCCAAGCTCGACGCGCTGGCCAAAGAGGGCAACTGCACCCTCACCGGCGTCGGCTACTGCGACCTTTACTGGGGCACCATGGTCACCAACCTCGCCGGTTCTTCCCACAAAATCACCAAAATCGTCGGCAGCAGCTGGTACGATGTCGAGGATTACGGCATCGCGCTGGCCGAGGGTCACGGCGCGGGCCTGACGGTGGACGAGTTCAACAAGACCATCGGCTGCTACAACGAGACGCCGTCGGACGAGATGAAGGAGCTTGTCGAAAGCGGCAAGTACGTCCCGTCCTACATGTGGAACCAGAACGGCTGGCTGGCCAGCAAGATGGGTCTGCACATCACATCTCAGACGCAAAAGTGCATCCCCTGCATTGACGCCGTCGACCTCAAGAGCGACACGCTCGGCATGGTCGTCAAGGCGGGCGACGCCACCGGCATGCGCGCCATCGTCACCACCACCACCGAAGAGGGCATCACGCTGGAAACCGAGTGCGTCGGCAAGATTTACAACCCCGATGAAATCGACCAGAACGTCTGGACGCTCTACGGCGAGCCGGAGACCACCTGCGTCGTCAACCAGCCCGCCACCGTCGAGCTGACCTGCGCCACGCTCGTCAACCGCATTCCCCAGCTCATCGACGCCCCCGCCGGCTACGTCACCACCGACCAATTCCCGTACAACGAATACATGGTTCACCCCATGAACGAGTACGTCAAGACCAAGTAATATAGCCGCACCCCACCCCGTCCGGGACAAGTCCCGGACGGGGTTTTTGCGCACCGGAGAACGCCCACCGGCGCGCACGACTTGACAAATGTTAAAAAAGTCGATATGATATTATTATAATGTATGAATCGGGCGGAAGGCTGTCACCTTCCGTTTATCTTCGGAGGCAAATGGCATGATATCGGCGGATAAAAAAATAGAGCGCTTGCTGCAGGCCGCGCGCATGTATTATGAGCAGAACAAGACGCAAAGCGAAATCGCGACGGCGCTGGGCGTGTCGCGCCCGCTTGTCAGCGTTTTGCTCAATGAAGCGCGCGAGTGCGGCATCGTGACGATAACGGTGAACGATATCCGCGTGACGGAGGATGTGCTGACGCAGAAGCTGACTCAGCGCTTCGGCGTGCCGCATGTGGTCATCGTGCCGGATGAGGATATAGGCGACAACACCAACCGCGCACTTGCGGAAAGGGCGTACAAGGAGCTTTTTTCACGCGAGGGCGATGCCGCCGTCGGCGTGGGCTGGGGCTCAATGCTGGACAAAATGGTGGGCTACGCGGAGACGCTGCCCGACGTGAAAAAGGGCACGGGGCGCATTTTCCCCCTTGTGGGCGGCATAAACTCCGTCATTCGCAGCTATCACACCAACGAGCTTGTCCGCATACTTGCCCTCAAATCCGGCAAGCGCCCGACCTTTTTGTATATCCCCGCTCTGCTCGATTCAAACGCCGACTTGGAGCTGACCAAGCGCACCGAGCCGTATTTGCTCATCGAGCGCGAGTGGTCGGCGATGGAGTCCGCCGTCGTCTCCCTTTCAAACTTCCCCTCATACCCCGACCTCGGCGTCCAGTCATTTTACGGCAACCGCCTCACCGGCCGGCGCGCAGTCGGGCGCATACTGGCGTACTATTTTGACGTCAATGGGCGCATTGTCCAGCCCGTGGAGGAGACCGCGCTTCAAATCCCGCTTGAGCTTTTGCGCCAAACGCACCTCACCGTGCTCTGCTCCGGGCACGTCAAGCCCGAGGCCGTGGCCGGTTGCCTGCGCCTCGGCATTGCCGACACAATCATGCTGCCGTTTTCCCTTGCCGCGCGTGTGGCGGAGCTTGCATAATACTCTTGGCTAATCCGTACAAATTCCGAGTTTGGTTTTTGTGTCGATTAGCCAAAATTTTTTATGCGTCTTAATAAGTTGTTGACACATTATCAAACACATGTTAGCATTATAGCATAAATTTTAATTGTTTTCTGACATTTGTTAATAAGGAGGTCTTGCAAATGACAGTTGCAGAGCTGCACGAACGCCTGAAAAACGCATGCGAGGAGGTCATCGCCGCCGAGGCGGAGCTGACGGACATTGATTCGCACTTCGGCGACGCCGACCACGGGCTGACCATGCACAAAATATGCGCCGCCATCGACGCGGCGGCGGCGGAAAACGCCGACGGCAGCATTCAGGCCGTGCTGGAGGCGGCGGCGGACGCGGTGATGTGCCTCAACGGCGGCAGCGCCGTCCCGCTGTGGAACACCTGGCTTGACGGCATGGCCGAGGCCGCGCCCGATGAGGCCGAGGTGGACATCGCGGGGCTGAAAGAGATTTTCGCCCATGCGCTGGAGGAGCTGGACGACATGTCGGGCGCGAAGGTGGGCGACAAGACGATGATGGACGCGCTCATCCCCGCCAGTGACGCCATCGCCGCCTACGGCGGCGACGATGAGGCCGGGCTTTTCGCCGCGGCGGCCAAGGCCGCCGAGCTCGGCGCGGACAACAGCCGCAATTTCCCCTCGAAGTTCGGCCGCGCAAAGAGCTACGGCGCGAAAACCATCGGCACGCCGGACGCCGGGGCGGTGTCCATGGCGAAGTTTTTCGTCGGCCTCGCCAAGTAATATATTATAGTAGTACCCGCTCATGGTTTGGGCGCACAAGCATAAAAGCAAGAATATAAAATCACGGAGGTTTAACACATGAAAAAGTTCATCAACGCACCGGAAACCATCACCGATGAAGAACTCGTCGGCATGGGTCTTGCCTACGGCGACATTCTCGACGTCGACGGGCATCTTGTCATCAGCAAGGACTTGGCCGACGCCGACCGCGTCACCATCGTCACCTACGGCGGTTCGGGCCATGAGCCTGCTCAGGCCGGTTACGTCGGCAAGGGCGCGCTGGACATTCAGGCCGTGGGCGACATTTTCGCCGCGCCGTCCGGCCAGCTCGTGTTCGAGGCCATGCAGCGCGCGGACAAGGGTCACGGCGTGCTGCTGCTCACGCTCAACTATGCCGGCGACCAGCTCGCGGGCAAGCAGGCGATGAAGCTGGCCAAAAAGGCGGGCATGAACGTCCGTCAGGTCGTCACCGGTGAGGAAATCCAGTACGACCCCAACGGCGAGGACAACAAGCGCGGTCTCGCCGGTGCAGTGGCGA
>CAZUSM010000173.1:0-3422 GCA_964623675.1 uncultured Oscillospiraceae bacterium | reverse complement strand
CGCCGTACATCTTGCGTCCGACGACTCTCTTGGCGTACTGCACGGGGATGCGGCGCTCGGCATCGTTGACGTATACAATCAGCACTATCAGCGCCACCGCGCCCAGGTACATCAGCACCGCGACCCACCACTGGAGGTTACCGGTGATGCAGTTGCGAACGGTGGAGATGACGCTCGTGGGGAAGCGGGAGATGATGGATGCAAACAGTATCATGGAGATGCCGTTGCCGATGCCGTGCTCGGTGATCTGCTCGCCAAGCCACATGATCAGTGCAGAGCCGGAGGTGAAGGTCAAGATGATGACGATCGCCGCCCAAACGCTGCCCTGAGCCTCGGCGTTGAGGATGCCGTTGTTCTTGATGAGCATGTAGTACGCAAAGCCCTGAAGAAGGCCGATCGCCACGGTGGAGTAACGGGTGATGGAGGCAATCTTCTTCTTGCCCTCTTCGCCGCCTTCCTTGCTCAGGCGCTCGAGTGCGGGGATTGCGATGCACAAAAGCTGAATGATGATGGAGGCGTTGATGTAGGGCTGGATGGACAGAGCGAATATGGTCGCGCTGGAGAACGCGCCGCCGGACATGACGTCCAGCAGACCCATAACGGTGTTCTGCATGTAGGTGAAGTACTGCTGGAGAGCAGCGACGTTGACGTAGGGAACAGGGATGGAGTTGCCGAGACGATAAAGCAGGATTATAAGCAGAGTGAAGAGGATTTTCTTGCGAAGCTCTTCAATCTTCCATGCATTACGCAGTGTCTGAAGCACTTATACCACCTCTGCCTTTCCGCCGGCCGCCTCGATCTTCTCTTTTGCGGTTTCGGAGAAAGCAGCAGCCTTTACAGTCAGCTTCTTGGTGATCTCACCGTTGCCGAGTATTTTGACGCCGTATTTGCACTTGGAGAGGAGGCCTGCATCCAGCATGGCCTGCGCGTCGACGACGGCGCCGTCTTCAAACTTGTTGAGCACGGACACGTTGACGCTCTCAAGGGGCTTTGCGAAGATGTTGTTGAAGCCTCTCTTGGGGATGCGGCGCGCCAGAGGCATCTGGCCGCCTTCAAACCCGATGCGGACGCCGCCGCCGGAGCGAGCCTTCTGACCCTTGTGGCCGCGGCCTGCGGTCTTGCCGTTGCCGGTGGCGTGGCCTCTGCCCTTGCGCTTGTCGACATGGGTGGAGCCTGCGACGGGAGACAGTTCATGAATATACATTTAACTTGCCCTCCTTATTCTTCTGTTACCTTGACGAGGTAGCCGATCTGGGCTATCTTGCCGCGGGTCTGGGGATTGTCGGGCTGTACGGTCTCGTTGCCGATCTTGTGCAGGCCGAGAGAGTAGGCAGTTGCGATGTGCTTGTCGTGTCTGCCGCTGAGGCTCTTAACGAGCTTTATTCTAAGATTAGCCATGTTTCGCCCTCCTTAACCCTGAATCTCTTCGGGGGTCTTGCCTCTGACAGCCGCGACCTGAGCCGCGTTGCGCAGGGACTTGAGGCCTTCCATAGTGGCTGCAACGACGTTTGCGGGGTTGTTGGTGCGCAGGCACTTGGTACGGATGTTCTTGATGCCGGCTGCCTCAACAACGGCACGCACAGCGCCACCGGCGATAACGCCGGTGCCTTCGGGTGCGGGCTTGAGCAGCACGCGACCGGCGCCGAACTCACCGATGACCTCGTGAGGAATGGTGGTACCCTGGAGGGTGACGGTGACGATGTTCTTCTTAGCGTCCTCGAGACCCTTGCGGATGGCCTCGGAAACCTCATTGGCCTTGCCCATGCCGAAGCCTACGCGACCCTTGCCGTCACCAACGACGCACAGTGCGGAGAACTTAGCAACACGGCCGCCCTTGACGGTCTTGCTGACGCGGTTGAGGGAAACTACCTTTTCGATATACTCGGATGCGACCTCTTCCTTGCGGCGATCGCGTCTGTCATTGTTATATGCCATTTTCAGTTTTCCCCCTTCCTTAGAACTTCAGGCCGCCCTCGCGGGCGCCGTCTGCCAGTGCCATAACACGGCCGTGATAAATATAACCGCCGCGGTCAAACACTACTTCTTCGATGCCCTTCTTGAGAGCACGCTCTGCAACGGCTGCGCCGACCTTCTTTGCGGCCTCGCAGTTGCCGCCGTTGCCTTCAAAGCCCTTCTCAACGCTGGACGCGGAAACGAGAGTGTTGCCGGTCACGTCGTCAATGATCTGGGCATAGATGTTGTTTTCGCTGCGGAAAACGCAGAGACGGGGTCTCTCGGCGGTGCCGGAGATCTTACCGCGAACTCTGTTGTGGCGCTTGATGCGCTGTCCTCTGGTATCAGGTCTTTTAATCATTCAGGCACACCTCCGTTTACTTAGCACCGGTCTTGCCTTCTTTGCGGCGGATAGTCTCGTAGTCGTACTTGATGCCCTTGCCCTTGTAGGGTTCGGGAGGTCTCTTACCGCGAACTTCTGCTGCAAACTGGCCGACCTTCTGCTTGTCGATACCCTTGATGACGATGTGGTTGGCATCGGGAACGTCGATCTGAATGTCCTCGGTTTCGGGGACGATGATCTGGTGCGAAAAGCCCAGGTTCATCACGAGGTTCTTGCCTTCCTTTGCGGCACGATAGCCGACACCGTTGATCTCCAGCTTCTTTTCAAAGCCGGTGGTCACGCCGACGACCATGTTGTTCAAAAGAGAACGGGTCAGGCCGTGGAGAGAACGGTTTTCCTTCGTGTCATCGGGGCGGGAGACGTGCATAACGCCTGCGTCGATCTCGACCTTCATCTGGGGAACCATGGTGTACTCAAGCGTGCCCTTCGGGCCCTTGACGGAAACGTGGTTGTTCTCGTCAACCTTCACTTCGACACCTGCGGGGATAGTAATGGGCTCTCTTCCTATTCTAGACATTCTGCTACCTCCTTACCAAATGAACGCAAGGACTTCGCCGCCGACGTGCTCTTTGCGAGCCTGCTTGTCGGTCATGACGCCCTTGGACGTGGAAATGATAGCGATGCCCAGGCCCTTGAGGACGCGGGGCAGCTCGTCGGCACCGGCGTAAACGCGCAGGCCGGGCTTGCTGACGCGGCGAAGACCCTGGATGGCCTTTTCCTTGCCGGGCAGGTACTTGAGGGTAATGCGAATGACGCCCTGCGTGCCGTCGTCGATGACCTGGTAATTCTTGATGTAGCCTTCGTTGAGCATAATCTCGGCGATGGCCTTCTTCATCTTCGAGGCGGGGACGTCAACAGTCTCATGCTTTGCGTTTCCGGCGTTGCGGACACGGGTCAGCATATCTGCAATGGGGTCTGTGATCTGCATAGAGTTTATCCTCCTGATTTAGAGTTACCGCAATGCGGTTTCGGCGGCGAGGTTCCATGTCAATGCATGATTGACCACGGCCTTTCGCCGTCCGGTTTATCTACAAGGCGGGAGTGATCGGCTCCCGCCGTATAGAAC
>CAZUSM010000172.1:0-3441 GCA_964623675.1 uncultured Oscillospiraceae bacterium | reverse complement strand
GCGTTCGGCCGAAACGGCGAGCGCGTGGCGAACACGCCCACGCGCTCATTCCCGCCGAGCCTCGGCGGGCGCACCGTGGGCGACCAATCATCGCGCACACTCTCGGAAAACTGCCAAATCAGCCACAGATGGGAAAAGCCCTCGATGCCGCGCAGAGCGTCGGCATTGCGAAACTCCGGCGTGAACACCACGCGCGCACTCAGCGCGTCCACCAGACCCGCCTGACGCGGAATGCCGAACTTGTCCGTGAAGTCGCTGCGTATATGCGCCACCGGGCGGATGACATGCTCTTGACTCATGCCCTCACCTCACAGCACGGCCATGGACAGGCCGTTGACCAATATATGCAGGAAAATCGGCGTCCAAATGCTCTCGTGCCGCTCATAGCAGCGGCACAAAATCACCGTGGCGGGGATATACTGCACGGCGTACACCCACGCGCTCGCGTCGAGCGAGGTGTACCCCACCACGTGATAAAGCGAGAACAAAACCACGCTGATGATATACGCAAGCTTGACGCTGTGTCGGCGCAAGACGCCGAAAATCCCCGCGCGGAAAATAAGCTCCTCGACAATCGGCGCGAGGAACACCGCCGCGGCGGTCATTGCGCCGCGCTCGGCGGCGGCGATTTCGGCCACCGCGCCGTTGTTGGGGTTTTCCTCAAAGCCGAACGCCGAGAGGACAAGCCCCACTATGACGTTCGCCGCGAAAAGCGAGACGAAGCTCCCCGCCACGCCGAAAATCGTGCCGAGGGGCGAATCGCACACGTTGTCAAAATCCCGCCGCAGAAAGCGCCCGGCAAAGGCAAGCATATACACCGCGCCCACGGCGTAGAGAATGAGGTTTCCCCTCGCCTCGCTGAGCGCGCCGCGTTGAATCAGCCCTGCCAGCGGCATGGGCAAAAGCACAAAGTGAATCGGGATATAGGCGAAAACCGCGACGGCCTCCCACTTGGTGAGGGCGCTTGGGCGCAGCTCGCGGGTGCGTTGTTCGTTGTCCATGCTCAGCCCCTCGCCTTTCTTTGCAGCTCGTACAGGAGATTCATCGCCTCGATGGGCGTGAGGGTGTTGAGGTCGACGGCGAGCAGCTTTTCGCGCACCTCGTCCGCGCCGATGTCGGCGAGGCTCATCTGCCCGGCGGCGTCGGCGGCCGGGGCGGGGACAAGGCTCACCGTGCCCTCGCTCTCCAGCTCTTTGAGATAGCCCTTGGCCTTTTGAATAATCGCTTCCGGGAGACCTGCGAGCTTGGCCACCTCGATGCCGTAGCTGTCATCCGCCGCGCCGCGCACTATCTTGCGCAAAAACACCAGCGTCCCGCCCTGCTTCTTGGCGGTTATGTTATAGTTGCGCACACCGGCAAGCTCACCCTCAAGGGCGGACAGCTCGTGGTAGTGCGTGGCGAACATGGTTTTCGCGCCGAGGCGGCGCTTGTCCGCGCAGTATTCCAGCACCGCGCGGGCGATGGCCATGCCGTCAAAGGTGCTCGTGCCGCGGCCGATCTCGTCGAGAATGAGCAGCGAGGCGGACGTGGCGTGCTTTAATATATCCGCCATTTCGCTCATCTCCACCATAAAGGTCGAGCGGCCTGAGGCGAGGTCGTCCGACGCGCCGATGCGCGTGAACACGCGGTCGACCACGCCGAGCGTCGCGCTCTTGGCCGGGACGAACGAGCCTATCTGCGCCATGAGCACGATGAGCGCGGTCTGGCGCATATAAGTGGATTTGCCGGCCATATTCGGACCTGTCACTATGGCGACGCGGTCGTCCGCGTCGTTCAAAAACGTGTCGTTCGGGACAAAGAGCACGTCCTTCATGCTCTGCTCGACCACGGGGTGACGCCCCTCGACGATGGAGAGCGTCCGCGAGGCGTCCACTTCCGGCATGGTGTAATTATTCCGCACGGCCACCTCGGCCAAGGAGCACAGTGCGTCGAGCTGCGCCACGGCGTCGGCGCTGGCCTGAATGCGCTCGACATTGGCCGCAGCCATGTCGCGAAGCTCGGCAAAGAAGGTGTATTCCAGCTCGTTTATCTTCTCCCGCGCCGAGAGCAGGTTGTTCTCCAGCTCTTTCAGCTCTGCGGTGAAATACCGCTCGTTGGACACCAGCGTCTGTTTCCTGATGTAATCCTCCGGGATATTGGCCTCCCCGGCGGACTTGGGCACGTCGATGTAATAGCCGAACACGCGGTTATACCCGACCTTGAGCTTTTTGATGCCGGTGCGCTCGCGCTCGCGCGCTTCAAGCTGCTGCATGAGCTCGGCGCCGTTGTCGCGCATGGCGCGCAGTCTGTCCAGCTCCTCGGAGTACCCCTTGCGGATGAAGCCCCCCTCGCGCACGGAAAACGGCGGGTCTTGAATCAGGCGTCGGTCAATCTCGCGCCGCAGGTCGGAGAGCGTATCCAGCGCGCAAATGCGCTTGAGCTCAAGGCTGGTGAAATGCGCCAGCAGCTCTTGCAGGCGCGGCAAAACCGCCGCGCAGTCGGCGAGGGTCTTGACGTCGCGCGCGCCCGCCGTGCCGTAGACACAGCGGCCGACAAGCCGCTGCATGTCGCTTATCTCGCGCAGGGCTTCAATCAGTTCGCCGCGCGCGACGTTGTCGCGCGCAAGATCGTTGACCGCGGCAAGGCGGCGCTTTATCGCCGCCACGGACAGCAGCGGCCTCTCCACCCACGCGCGCAGCAGGCGCGAGCCCATGGGCGTCTTGGTCTTGTCCAGCACCCACAGCAGCGACCCGCGCTTTTCCCCCGTGCGCAGCGCCTCGGTCAGCTCCAAGCTGCGCCGCGTCGCCCAGTCCAGCTCCATGTATCGCCCGGTGTGGAACACGTCGGGCTTGCGGATATGGTCGAGGTTGAATTTCTGCGTCTCGATGATGTAGGCCAAGAGTGCGCCCGCGGCGCACACGGCGGCGGGCGCATCGCCCAGCCCGCTCTCGTCAATGCTCGAATACCCAAACTGCTGGCACACCAGCGCGGACGCCGGCATATACTCAAAGCGGCTCAGCCCCGCCTCCGGCATCGCGCCGAGCTTCTTGGTGACAAAGTCGTATAGCTCCGCATTCTCCTGCGCGCCGGCGGACAGCACCGCCTCGCGCGGGGCAAAGCGCCCCAGCTCGTTGATGAGGTGGGTGGGCGCGTCGTCAAAAAATGCGGAAAGGCAGAATTCGCCCGTGGAGATGTCGCAAAAGGCCGCGCCGCCGCCGTCAGGGCCGAGGTAGAGCGCGGCGATGTAGTTGCTGCGCTCGTCGACGAGCATTGAGCTTTCCGTCACCGTGCCGGGGGTGATGATGCGGATGACCTCGCGCTCGACCAAGCCCTTGGCCAGCGCCGGGTCCTCGGTCTGCTCGCATATCGCCACTTTGTACCCCTTGGCAATCAGCCGCGCGATGTACGCCTCCGCGCTGTGATACGGCACGCCGCACATCGGCGTGCGCTCATCCGGGTTTT
>CAZUSM010000171.1:0-3444 GCA_964623675.1 uncultured Oscillospiraceae bacterium | reverse complement strand
TCGGCGTTTGCAGATGTTTTTTGTTATAAGATGAGTGAGAAAACCGCCCCCAAATCCGATTCGTGTAGAATAGTGTGAAAAAGCCGAAAAAACTCGTGCAAATTTGCACGAGTTTTTTCTCGAAAATCACACTAAACGACACGAATGCTTTTCCGCCCCTATTTCAGCGTGTAATTTCCCACCGTTTCGCCTTGCGAGGTGTGGTGAGTTGTGCGGAGGGTTAGGGTTTTGACTTGCGTGGGGTCTATGATGCGGTTGAGGACGTATTTGTGATGGGCGGGGTTGTTGATGTCATACGTGCCGAGGGCGGCGTTGTTGACGGCTTCGCCTTTGACGATGTACGTCTCGCCGTCGGCAAAGGCGATGACGATGTCGCCGGTGACATACTCCTCATACACTGCGTCGTGCGCGACGGAGTCGAAGCTCAGGCTCAGGCCGATGGGGGACAGCTCTGCCGTCGCGCCGTCGGCGCGCATGCGCCGGGCGCTGACGCACTCGGCGGCGGGGACGATTATTTCCGCCGAGTCGCGCCTGCCGCTGTCGCGCTCAACGCGCGTGAAGCGCAGCACAATGTCCTCGCCCGCGCCAAGCTCGACGGGCGGGGCGAGATAATAAACAAAGGAAATCTCCGTGGCGCTGTACCCCTCGGCGGCGGCGTAATCGCGCGCCGCGATGGGCGTGCCGTCGAGAAGCTTAGGGCTGAAGCCGAGGTATACGGCCGGGTTCGGCGTGGAAAAGCTGCCGTCAGGGGCGAAGCCGTGGCCGTCGGGGTTCGCGATGTCCACGGTCACAGCGCCTAGGCCGTTTTCGTCAACAACCGCCTCGCGAACTGTGACGGTGTAATTGCCGAGCTGAACGCTCTGCCCCACGGCGGAGACGTATTCGCCCAAAAGCGCCTCGGCAAGCTCGTCGTCGGCGTCCACGCGCTCGATTTCGGGGAAGGTCTCTGTCTTGAGAACGCCGCCGTCGGGCGCGATGACGTCGGCGCTGTGCGCCGCTTGCCCAGGAACACCCGTGCCGAACGCGTTTTTGAAAAAGCCGCTGTGCGCGCCCACGGCATACGCCGCCGCGCCCAGCCCAAGCACCAGCGCCGCCGCCAGCGCCAGCGTGAACGTGCGCCGCGCCCCGCCGCGCCCGGCGTGCGCCGCGTCAAGATAGCCGAGACGCTGCCCCGCGCGGATTATATGCTCGTCGCCGCAATCATTGAGCGCGAGCAGGATTATTTCGCCGTTCAACATAAGCCCTCCTTTTCCAGCGCCGCCGCGAGCTTTTTGCGCGTGCGGTGCAGCAGCGTCTTCACCCGCCCCTCGGTGCAGCCGAAGCGCCGGGCGATTTCTTTGATCGGCGCGGCGTACCAATACCGGGCGAGGAAAATGTCCCGCTCCTCGTCGCCGAGCGTGGCGAGCAGCCGATTCAGCGCGCGGCTCAGCTCTTTCGCTTCAAGCGCCTTTTGTGTGTCAAAGCCGGAATCAAGCATCTCGCCCAGCTCGTCAATTGCGAGTGTCAGCTCCCCGCCGCCGCGCCTGACGGCGCTGTTTTCACGCAAGCGGGTCAGCGCGAGCCAGCGCGTCAGCTTGCCGAGGTACGGCGCAAGGCGCGCGGGTCTGTGCGTGGGCATTGAGCGCCACGCGCCCATGTACGTGTCGTTGACGCACTCCTCGGCGTCAGCGGCGTCGCGCAAGAGGTTTTGCGCGATGCGTTGGCAATAGCGGCCGTACTTTGCGTCCGTCTCCGCCACGGCGCGCTCGGAGCGCGCCCAGTATAAATCCACTATTTTTTCATCGTCCATGCCGCTCCTCCTTTCCGGGGCTTGCCCCCTCACCTATATAAAAGCGCTTTTCGCGAAAAGGTTACGCGCGAAAGAGAAAAACACACACCCGGAGACTGTCACGGCACAGCTCCGGGCGATTATAATAGTATCAGGTGTATATGCGCAGGGTCTCGGTATAGATTTTCATGATGTCGTGGAGAATGTCAAACTGGGTGAAATCATCGTGATAGGCGATGTTGATTTCGCGCATCATGCTCAGGTTTTCGACCGGCAAGACGGCGATTTTCCCCTTTTTCAGCTCGTCGAGACACACGCTTTTTGCCAGCACCGACACGCCGAAATCGCGGCGCACAAGGTCCTTTATCGTGGCGATGTTGTCAAGCTCCAGCACGACGTTGAAGTCATTGAGGCTCATGTTGTTGCTTTCCAAATGCGCGTCGAAAAGCGCGCGCGTGTTCGAGTCGGGCAAGCGGAGAATCATGCGTTCGCGCTTCAATTCGTTGAGCGTGACCATGCTGCGCCGCGCAAAGGGGTGCGCGGTGGAGACGGCGAGGACGAGATAATCCGTGTCGAGCAGGAGATATCTTATCTTCGGGTCGTTGATGCGCCCCTCGACGATGGCCAAATCCAGCTCATAGGTTTTCAGCATGGTATAAAGATTGCTTATGCTGTCAGTTATCATCTTTATGCTTATGCCCTCGTTTTCGGAGCTGTATTTCGCAAGGGCTTCGGCGATGGGGTTGCTTTCGGCGGTGTGGGTGATGCCCACGGTCAGGTGTGTGCTCATCCCGCCGGAGCTGGAAAGGCTTTGACGCAGATTGCCGTAAAGCCCAGAGAGCTTTTTCGCGCACTTGACCACCTCAAGCCCTTGCTTCGTCACGACAAATCGGCCGTCAATGCGCTCGAAAATGCGTATGCCCAGCTCCTGCTCCAGCGCCTTGATGTGCTGGCTGACGGCCGGCTGGGTCACCGACAATGCGCGCGCCGCCTTGGTGTAATTTTTCTCCTCGTACACCGCCAAAAGTGTGTACAGCTTGGGATCGAGCATAACGGCCTCCATAAGTTTTTGTTATATACCAAAACAAAAATATAATTTGACTTTATTCATTTGATGCGTATGATGGTAGCATCAAATACAGCATTTGTCAAGGGAGGCGAGCGGCGTGGAGGAAGAGTATTTCGACATCTACGACACGCCGACCATGCGCGCCGCGCTTGGGCTGTACACGGGGCACAGAGTGCCCGGCGAGGCCGCGCCGCTTTCGGAATATGACGAGGACGAGACAGACGCGCCCGCACGGCGCATAAAGCGCGGGCGCAAGAGCAAGCACAGTGAGGAGGACAACAAACTATGACGCTTTCCGCATACTTCAACGGACAATTCACCACTATGCAAAACCTCGATTTCATGGTGAGGATACTGCTGGCGTGTCTTTGCGGGGCGTGCATCGGCTTTGAGCGCAGCAAGCGCTTCAAAGAGGCCGGGATACGAACGCACATCATCGTCTGCTGCGCAAGCGCGCTCATCATGATAGTCTCGAAATACGGCTTTGCCGACCTCACGAGCGTGACGGGCGAGGTGTTCAACGGCACACGCGGGGCAGACCCCGCGCGTATTGCCGCGCAGGTCGTCAGCGGCATCAGCTTTCTCGGCGCGGGCGTGATTTTCAAAA
>CAZUSM010000170.1:0-3583 GCA_964623675.1 uncultured Oscillospiraceae bacterium | reverse complement strand
TCTCCCAAAAGCTCGGCAACGGCAAGTTTTACCTCATCGGCGACGCGATTGAGGGACAGTATGTGGCAAACAACCTCCATTTCGCCGCCGCCATCGCCTTCATTCTGATGGTGATACTGCTGGCGTGCATGGCGGTGCTGCAGCATGCGGCCAACCGCCGCACGGCGGTATAAAGGAGGGCACGGAAAATGAAAAAAATGTCGCGAATCTACACGGGGCTGATAATGCTGTTCCTCTTTGCCCCCATTGCGATTCTGCTTGTGTTCTCGTTTAATGAATCCAAGAGCCTGTCGGTGTTCTCCGGGTTCTCGTTCAATTGGTATAAAGAGCTTTTCCGCGACGCGGAGACGCTGGGCGCGGTGAAAAACACCCTCGTCCTCGCCCTGTCCGCCGCCGTGATTTCCACCGTGATGGGCACGGCCGCCGCCGTGGGCATCAACAAGCTGCGCAACCGCGCCATGCGCGCGGCCATGGACACCGTCACCAATATCCCCATGATAAACCCCGACATCATCACCGGCATCTCGCTCATGCTGATGTTCGTGTTCGTGGGGCGGCTTTTCGGCGCGGCGACGAGCCTGAGCTTTTGGACGATGCTCATCGCGCACATCACGTTCTGCCTGCCGTATGTCATTTTGCAGGTGCTGCCGAAGCTGCGGCAGATGGACAAGGCGCTGCCAGAGGCCGCGATGGATCTCGGCTGCACGCCGCTTCAGGCGTTTTTCAAGGTGGAAATTCCGGAGATTATGCCCGGCATCGTCACGGGCTTCATCATGGCGTTCACGCTGTCGCTTGACGACTTTGTCATCAGCTATTTCACCGCCGGCAACGGCTTTGAAACTCTGCCCATCCGCATTTACAGCATGACCAAGAAAACCGTCACCCCCAAGATGTACGCCTTGGCCACGATAATCTTCTTTGTCATTCTCGCCCTGCTCATTCTCAACAACCTCGTCGATGACGACGCCAAGCCCCGCAAAACCAGAGAGCGGCGCGAGCGCAAGCGCTCTGAGCGCATCGCCGGGGGCATCATCGGCGGCGTCCTCGCCGCGGCGATGCTCGCCGTGCTCATCTTCTCCGGCGGCGGCACGGACGAGCTGAACGTCTATAACTGGGGCGAATACATCTCCGACGGCTCTGACGGCACGCTCGACACCATCGCCGCGTTCGAGGAATGGTATGAGCAGACCTACGGCCGCAAGGTGAAGGTCAATTACACCACCTTTGCCAGCAATGAGGACATGTACGCCAAGCTCTCCAGCGGCGCGGTCAGTTTTGACGTGGTCATTCCCTCGGACTATATGATTGACCGCATGCGCTCGGAAAACATGCTCCTCCCGCTCGATTTTGACAATATCCCGAATTATAAATACATCGACGAGCAGTACCGTGGCCTTTACTATGACCCCGACGATGTTTACACCGTGCCGTATACCTACGGCGTCATCGGCGTCATCTATAACGCCGCCGTCGTGGACGAGGCAGACGCGCACGGCTGGGATTTGATGTGGAATGAGAAGTACGCTGGGGATATCCTGCAATTCAACAACTCCCGCGACGCGTTCGGCACGGCGCAATATCGCCTCGGCCTCGATGTCAACACCACCGACCGCGCCCAGTGGCAGCGCGCCCTTGACGAGCTCAAGGCGCAGTCCCCGCTGGTGAAAAGCTATGTCATGGATGAAATTTACAACATGATGGAGTCCGGCGAGGCCGCCGTGGCCGCCTATTACGCGGGCGACTATTTCACCATGCTCGACGCGCAGGCCGACGGCGTTGATTTGCGGTTTTATTATCCCGAACGCACCAACTATTTCTTCGACGCCATGTGCATCCCCTCCTGCGCCCAGCACAAGGAGCTTGCCGAGATATTTATAAACTATATGCTCTCCCCCGAACCCGCCATCGCAAACGCGGAGTACATCTGCTACGCCTCCCCCAATTCGGCGGTGTATACCGACGCGGGCTATATCGAGGAAATGGGCGAAGAGGCCATGCAAATCCTCTACCCCGAACTCGACGACTTCGCCGCCCTGTATAACCAATACGCCTACCGCACCCTTGACCAGGAAATGCTGGACTACGTGACAAGTTTGTGGGAAACGTTGAAGATAAGCTGAGGCGAGAATCGAATGCAACAGCGCACACCCCTGCCCGGCAGGGATGTGCGCTGATTTCACATTTTGTGCTTGATTTATGGATTGAGATGCCCGTCGCGGAGCATGGAGAAGGGGTCGCCGCCGTTGCCGACGAGGGAGGTGAAGCTCAGACTCGCGTCCACGTGCTCGCTCATGGCCTTGCGGGCAAGGTCGGGCATGCGCATGCGTATCGCCGAGACCACCGAAATGTGGTTGTACTTCACGCTTGGCATCCACGGGTTTGCGTCGCTGCTGCTGTCGGTGATGAATTGCAGCATGGACGCCTGATACATCGTCAGCTTCGGCAAAAGCTGCTCATAGCACTGGATGATATACGGGTTGCCGCAGGAGCGGATTATGAGCTGGTGGAAGGGCATGTCGGTGTCGCGCATGCCGTCAATGTCGCGCTTGATGACGCTGTCGCGAAACGCCTCGGCAAGGCCGCTCAGCTCGCGCAGAGTGTCATCGTCCACCACGTGCGCGCATATCGACGCGGCCTCGCTCTCAATGGCCGTGCGCACGCGGTAAAGGCTGATCATGTCGTGCAGATTCAGCTCCAAGACGAAGCTGCCCGCCTGATTCGGGTGCTGCACGACGAAGCCGATTTCCGTCAGCTTCGTGATGGCCTCGGCCACGGGCGTCCTCGAAATGCCGAGGGACGCGGCCAGCTGGTTGACGTTCAGCTTCGTGCCGGGGCTGATTTTGAGGTTGATTATATCGTCGTAAAGAAGCTGCGCCACCAAATCGCGCAGCTTCGCGTCGGGGTTGGCGGCCATGCTCTGCTTGAGCTTGTATTGCTCCATTTGAGTTGCTCCTTCTTGTTTTCTTTTCAGTTAAATATACACCGACGGCGCGGGAAAGTCAACGCGAAAGAATGCGGCAAAGCGCCCAAAGTGCGGCAAGATGCGCCGGATAAAACGCATGTATCCACCGCGCACGCGCACCGCGCCGGCCGTTGTACAGCAGCACCGCCGCGCCCGCGGCGGCCGCGCCGACGACGAACCACCACGACGACACGGGCATCGCGTATTCGACGAAGCTCCACAGCACGATGAGCGCCGCCTGCGCCGCGCGGCTTCGCCGCGCAAAATACAGCCCCGCCGTCAGCAACAGACCCATGTACCCGTAATCGCTCTCCGGCAGGATGAGCGCGGCGGCAAGCCCCGCGAGAACGAGCGCGCCGACGGCGCGCAGCACACCCTGCCGTGCCCGCGCCGCCGCGACAAGCGCGTCGAACGCGGCCAGCACCGCCAGCGAAACCGCCAGCGTGAAGAATACGTTCAGCCCCGGCGCAAGCAGGTCAAAGCCCGCAAAGGGCGCGCCGTCATAGCTCGCGCTCGAAAAAGCGAGCGCGAAAAACGGCTGGGACACGGCGGCGAACGCCGCCATGCGCGCGAGGTATTTCGCGCGCGAGGACGTGTGCGTCAGCCCGTTTGCCAGCATGA
>CAZUSM010000169.1:0-3609 GCA_964623675.1 uncultured Oscillospiraceae bacterium | reverse complement strand
TATACGCCGCGCCCTCCGCGCCGCAGAGGACGTTTTTCACGTCACAGGCGAGGACAAACTCGCAGGACGCGGCCTCCGGCATGAGGCCGGCGACGTCAATGCGCGCAAGTCGCGCAAGCTCCGCCCCGCCGTCGGAAAGCGGTGCGCCGTCACTGTCGAGAAAGCGCAGGCCGAGGGCACGGGCAAGACCCATGCCGCCGTCGGTCGTGGCCGAGCCGCCGAGGCCGAGGATAACGCGGCGCGCGCCGCGCTCCAGCGCGCGGCGAATGAGCAGCCCCGTGCCGTAGGTTGAGGCGCGAAGCGCGTCGCGCTCATGCTCGGCCACAAGCGTCAGCCCGGAGGCCGCCGCCGTTTCGACGACGGCAGTGCCGTCGGGTAGGACGCCGTAGGGCGCGCGGATGGGGCGGCCGAGGGGGTCAAAGGAATCGACCTCGACAAGGCGGCCGCCCGTCGCGGCGACGAGGGAATCCACCGTGCCCTCGCCGCCGTCGGCGATGGGCAGGAGCGTGAACTCGGCGTCGGGGAAAACCTCGGCCACGCCGCGGCGGATATACTCCGCCGCCGTGCGCGCGGTGCAGCTGCCCTTGAACGAATCGGGGGCAATGACAATTTTCATGGTCACACCTCAAAAATGTGATATCACAGCATGGCCGAGCCGCCGGTGACTATCCAGCAGGCAAGCGAGGCCACCGTGATCGCGCCGGTGTAGACATTGCCGGTGCGGCGATAAATATACGTGCAGAGGATGCTGAACACGACGACCTGCGGGGCAAAGAGAATGAGCAGAGACATGAACGGCCCGCCGAACGTCGAACTGAACAGCAAGTCCGCGCCCGGCCCGATGCCGGCAAAGAACGGGATATACTCGATGAGCACGATTATCAATATGCCGCCGACCATCATGAGCGCGTTGCGCCACCAGCAGCCGACAAAGCCGCCGAAGCCGGGGCGATACGTCGCCGGGCAGCGCGCAGAGGCCATGATTTTGCTGTTGTTGAGGATGAAAAAGAAGGCGAACACAGGGATATACACAAAGAATTGACCGAGGCGCGCGAGGTCAAAGGTCTTGAAAAACGGCCAAATGATGCGGAAATCAAGCATAAATAGCTTTTCGCAAAGGGCGAGGGCGGCGTACATCACGGCGAGCATGCACAGCACCAGCAGCGCGCTCCGGCCGAGAAGCCCCCAACCGGGCTTATCCGGCGCGTCCGCCGTGCCGAGACCCATGCTGTGCCAGCCGTCGGTCGCGCCTTGCTTTTTGGCCTTTTTATAAGCGGGAATGGTCGTGGCGAGCATGATGATGATAAGCGTGAGATACCAGCAGAGGAAGCCGTTGCCGATGGTCATGCGGAACACGCCCTCCGGCAGGGGCAGAAGCCCGTGGCCGAGCTGGGTCATGAACGGATAGGTGCAGGCCGCGATGAGCATGGTGATGATGGCGCCCTTCCACCATTTTTTGTTCGTTTTCGCGCCGCTTTCGGCGGGCAGGGGCTGCGCCACGGGGGCAAAGAACGGCACTGTCAGCAGCAGCTCCATCGTCGCAATGAGCGAGGCGACGGCGCAGAGCATCGCGACAAAGACAAGCGCCTCTTTCGTCATGGCCACCTGATCGTCCGGCGCGAGGGTCAGGTCAAGGCCGATGGCCGCGTTGAGCCAATTGAGCGTGGTGGCGATGCCGTGGGCGTTGTGCGTGGTGAGGCGGTGGTTGGTGTTCAAAAGCTCCATGCGGCGAGCCGTGCCGTCGGCAAAGTCGCCGTAAGTGGTGTCCCACGCAGCCTCATCCGCCGTGCAGCCGAGAAATTCGGTGCGCAAATCGCTTTTTAGAAGCTCGTCGTTGACGAAGTTCTTGTAGTCACGGAAATAGCTGAATTCATCGTATTTTGCCTGCAAAAGGAGGACATTGTTGAACTTTATGTTGTCGGAATCATAGGCGCTGTCGCGGAAAAGCTCGCCGCACTGGAGCACGACGGCTTGCGGGGCGATGTCCGTGCCGCTGAAATCCGCCGCGACCGACCACGACGACCACGTGCCCATGGAGTGGCCGCTCACAGCAAGGCGGGAGGAATCGACATTGTCCATCGCGGCCAAGAGCGCGTAGGCATAGCTGCCGCCGCAGGAGCTGTCGGTGATGGAGTTGCCGTCAGCGTCGGTGGTGTAATGATCATCGAAAAAGCTGAGGTTGGAGAAGTTCATCATCACGCGGTAGCGCGTCGCGCCGCCGGCGGATTTGAACGTGCCGTCGGCCTCGCTGTCCTCGCCAAAGTTGACGGTGACTTTGTGGTTGACATAACCCCTGTTGATGAGACCGGCGGTGGATGCGCCGTGGCCGTACTCATCAAGGCAGAGCACCACCGCGCCGCGCCGGGCAAGCTCGATGGCGTAGGCCGCGCAGGTTTCGTGGTCGTTCTGATAGCCGTGCAGGAGCAGCACGCCGGGGGCTTTGTTGTCCGCCGTGGCGGTAACGGGGGTGTAGAGCTTATACATGAGGTTGCCGACGTCGGTTTCAATCCAACCCTCGGTGACGTCGATTGTGCCGTGGCCGCGCTGGATGGCGTCGGCCGCGAACATGCACACGAACACGGCAACCAGCAGTATCGCCAGCGCCGCCGCGGCTTTTTTGCGCGTTTTTGTCATGGTTTTCTCTCCTTTATGTCAAATTCATGCGAAAAGAATTGCCGTTGCGATGAGGAGCTGACCGAGGTAATAGGTCAAAAGGTTGATTGCGCGCAGGGGCTTGATTTTCTTGCCGAAGCTGTAATAAATCATGATGAAATCGCTCACCACGAAGAACAGCGCGCCCACGGCGAACAGCACCGTCAGCACGGTGACGCCCGTTTTCGCCAGCAGCATCGCCGCGCAGGAAAACATCGCGATGACCACGACGAGATAGACATAGCCGAACGCTTTCAGCCCCTTGCTGGGCGCGGTGATGCGGCGCATGAGGGGCGGAATCGCCGCGACGGACAGCACCGCCGTCAGCACCACGGCGAGCAGCACAATGCCGGTATCGGCGGCGACGAGGGCGGCGATATAAAGAAAGTGGCCGCTCAAAAAGGCAAGAATGCCGAGGGCGAACACCTTCATCGACGCCCCGCCCGTGACGACGTTGCGCAAATTGAGCAGCACGTCGCCCACAAGGCCGAGGGCAAGCCCGATGACGATGAGCCGGCCGAAGCTCGTGCCGTTCGCGGCAAAGCACAGCACGCCCAGCAGCACGAAAAAGCACGACGCCAGCCCCTTGAGCACCGTGGCGCGCACCATCAGCCCGGCGTACTCGGTTTTGATGAACCACACGTCCACCAAAAGCCCGATGACGCAGATAAGTGCGATTTTGGTAATCATAGCCATAACCTCCTGTATATACTTTACTGTTTTAGTGTATTTATATAATATACCCGCAGTTTTTGTGTGTCAATGAAAAACAGCGTGAAATGTATGTGCGGCGCGGTCTGTCCTCACCGCCAAATCCGGTTAATTGCCGCTTGTTTATACATACAAACCAGCTTGGATTTGACTATTTTCATAAATGGGTTATAATATATACACTTAAAATAAACACAGCACAGAAAGGTATAATAGCTATGAGCGAATGCACACATGATTGCTCCA
>CAZUSM010000168.1:0-3612 GCA_964623675.1 uncultured Oscillospiraceae bacterium | reverse complement strand
CGATGCGGTCGATGGGCTTGCGCAGTATGGCGCGGCGCGCCGTGACCCAGTTTTCTTTGGCCTCTCGCACGGGGTCGCCGCCCTCATGGAAGGTGTCGGGGAAGAAATAAGGCAGGAAGCGCCCCTCGGTGTACTTCACGCCCGGAATGTCCGAGATGAGGCGTAGCGTCGACCCGTTGCCGACAGAGCCGACCACGGCGTCCAGCCCGATGGACTTGAACTCCTCCAAGAACGGCTCGGTGCCGATCCAGTGGTCGCCGAGGAACATCATCGCCTCTTTGCCCAGCTCATGCGTTATGTCAACCATTTCTTTCGCCAGCTTTGCGACCTCGCGGCGCTGGAACGCCTGAAAATCCTTGAATTCCTTGCTCGGCACGCGATACTGGTTGTTGTGATACCCCTGGTCGACGATGAACTCCGGGCGGAATTTATACCCGACCTCGCGCTCAAACTGCTCGAGAATGTAGGGCGACACGGACGCGGAGTAGCCGAACCAGTCGACAAACTTCTCGCGCTTGAGCTCGTCGAAAATCAGCGTGAACTGATGGAAAAACGTCGTGTAGCGGATTACGTTGACGTAGGGGTGCTCTGCGATGAACTTGCGCAGGCGCGCCATGGTGAACTCGTGCGTTTTCGGCTGACGCACGTCAAAGGTTATCTGATGCTCAAAATTCTGCCAGTTGTTCGTCACGGCGTTGTACATGTGCACCGGGTCCCAAATGAGATAGGCGAGGAATGCCACAGTGTACTCGTGGTACGCCGCCGGTGCGTGGATGACGACGCAGCCCGTGCTCTCATCATAATCCCACGCGTCGGGAGATATCGGCTCGCCCGTCGTGCGATCCATGACCTCCCACCAGCGCTTGATGTCGTCGCGGGTGTTGATCAGCATGAGTTCGGGCGAAATTCCCTCCATCAGCTTTATCTCCAGTGCGCCCTCGCGCGCCGTGCGAAACCCGGTCATGATGTAGCACTGCTGAACCTCTTCCGGGTGCGCCTTTGCCCAGGCGTTGTCCTTGCGCGTGGTGTAATAGGTGGAGTAAATCTTGGCGTTTTGGCCTTGCAGCTCGGCGGGGAAGTCCGTGCCGTCGCAGTCGCGAATCGCGTCCGCGCCCCAGCGCTTCATAATCTCCAGCGTTTCCGGCACAACGTCCAAATCCGTCGGAATGGTTACGCGGCCAAAGGTCTTGTCGTTCATAGCGATGTGTCTCCTTGAAGTGACAAAATCAGTTTTTATATGATGCGTTGTAAACGAACAGGGCGGTCAGCAGGCAAATCATGCCCACTATCATTATTCCGAGCCCGGCCAGCTTGCCGGTCATTTTCCACCCGACTATGGTCAGCACGATGCCCGCGATGAAAAACAGCGCGACAAGCACGGCTCTGAGTTTCTCGTGATTTTTCCAAAAATTCATCTCGTCACACTCCTTAGCCTTTCAGTCCGCCCACGGTCATGCCCTTGGTCAGATTCTTCTGCACGCAGCAGTAGAGAATCAGCGTCGGCAGCATGACGAGCACGAGACCTGCGTACATCGGCCCGTAGTTTGCCGCGGACTGCTGCGCCTGCATGAGGTTCAAAAGTCCGACGGGCAGGGTCTTTGTGCCGTTTGCGGCGGTCATGAGCGTCATTGAAATTATGTATTCGTTCCAGAACGAGAGGAAGTTGAAGAGGATGACGGTGATTATCGAGGGCTTGGCCATCGGGAAAATGACCTGCACCATCGTGCGGAAATACCCCGCGCCGTCTATGTACGCGGCCTCCTCATAGTCATGCGCCAGCGTGGAAAAATAGCTGCTCAAAAGATAAATCGTGAAGGGCAGCGCCGTCGCGGCGTACACCACGGCCAGCACGAACAGGTTGTTGAGCAAAAAGCCCGACCCGAACACCTTTTTCAGCCACACATCGCCGTCACGCAGCATCAGGAAAATGGGGACGACAATATAGTTGACGTTGATGAAAAGCCCACCCATGAACGCCGCGCTGAAAAACTTTTGCCCGAAAAACTTGAAGCGCGACAGGCAGTATGCCGCCGGCAGTGCCACCACCAGCAGCAGCGCAAGCCCCACCGCCGTCACGATGACGGAGTTGAGCATGTACTCGCCCATCTTGGCCGTCTCCCACGCCTCGACGAAGTTCTGGAAGTAAAAGCCCTTGGGCAGATTCCACGGATTTGCGTAGAATTCCGCGTTTTGCTTGATGGATGCCATGAACACCCATGCCACCGGCACCACGATGGTCACGGCCAGGACAATCAGCACAAAATAGATGAAAAACTTATAAACCTTCTCGCCGGAAGAACCGATTCTTTCTTTCTGCATGTCCGTCCCTCCTTAAAATTCAAGCGTTTCGCGCTCGGTGACCTTGTTCACCAGCGCGCTCAACGCGAACGAGAACAGGAATATCACCACGCCGATCGCCATGCAGTAGCCGTAAAGCCCGTTGTTCTTTTGGCTGTACATGTACCCCAGCACGACCTCGCTCGCGCCGTTCGGGCCGCCGCCGGTCATCGCCTTGACGAACAGGAACGCCATGTTGATGGTCGAGATGATGAAGAAGGTGAGCGTGGTGCGGATGTTCGTCCAAATCAGCGGAATGGTGATTTGGAAAAACTGCGTGACGCGCCCCGCGCCGTCAAGGCCGGAGCTTTCATAAAGCGACTGCGGCACGGCGGCCATCGACGCCATGTACATCACCATGTAATAGCCGATTGCCTGCCACACCATTGCGATGATTATGCTCACCATAACCATCTTTTCGCCCTTCCACAGTATCACCTGCGTCGGGTGCGCGATAAAGTCGATGATGGAGTTGAGCATGCCGTTATCGGTTTGATAAATCGCGGCGAAAATGCCGGAAATGACAACAACGGACAGAATGTTCGGGATATAGAACACTATGCGGAAGAAATTCTGCCCCTTGATTTTTTCTCGTGTTAATATACCCGCGAAGATGAGCGCCAAGCCCATCGTGATGACCGTCACCACAACGATCAGCAAAAGCGTGTTCTGCATTGAGCGGATAAAGGCCGTGTCATTGACAAGGGTGGTGAAGTTTTTGAAACCCACATAGGTCTCCTTTGCGGAGAACGCACTGCGCTCATAAAGAGACATGCGGAAAACATTGACCGTCGGCACGATCATGAATATTGTGAACAGTATAACCGCCGGCGCGATACAGGTGGCAAGGAAAGCGCCTCTGCGCTTGTCGCTTTTCATTAGCTGATGCCACTCCTTTCTCTTACGTATACCCCGCTTATATTCTTGCGGCGGGGGAAAGGCTTTACTCAGAGTAAAATAGAACTGTGCTTGCACATAAAAATAACACTTATCTTTAATGATAGAGCAGCGGGGGAGCTTGAGGGGGCAAAGACCCGCCTCAAATTGGATAAACCGCCGTCGGAAAGACTTGTGAAACAAGGCTTTTCGGTATTGAATTTTGAACTTGTTCAAAATTCTCGGCGGATTAGCGGTATGCAAAGCCCTAAAAGGGCTTTGTATACAAGTTGATGGCAGCGGCGCGTTCGCCGCTGCCATCTCATTAAGCAATTGCGATGGTTTGCGCTGAATTATCAGCCCATGAGGTTGGCGCGCATCTGCTCGGAAGCGGAGATG
>CAZUSM010000167.1:0-3713 GCA_964623675.1 uncultured Oscillospiraceae bacterium | reverse complement strand
CTATACCATTTTCTCACGCGCGGGTCAACCGGAAAACTGATAATAATATGTTAACGGCGGGGTCGCCCCCGCCGTTATATACGCACTGCGTCAGCTCACTTCTCCGCGCGGCCTATGCCGAACTCGGCGGCGGCGTAAGCCTGCTCGCCGTTGGCGGCGACCAGCGGCACGACGATGCGATAGCGCCCCTCGCCGAGCTTGTCATAATGCGCGGCGAAGTTGAACACCAGCTCCTCGGTGCTCTCTGCGGGCAGGGTGTAGATCGCCATGGTGACGGCCTCCTGCTTGTCGGGCACGACGCGCCACTTCTCCCCGTCATAAATCTCCAAACGCTGAACCGCGTCATAAGTATAATCCACGTCGGTGAGGTTTTCCATGGCGAGCGTGACTTCCTCGGTTTCGTCGGTCACGGTGCGCTGCTTGACGAAAAGCTGAACCTTGTCGTTGAAAACCGCGCCGTTATAATCGCTTTCCTTCAAATCTGCGGGGGCGAGCTTGGCCGCGGAGCACGCGCACAGCATCGACACCAAAATCGCGCAGATAAAAATCACAACAGTCTTTTTCATAATTCCTTTTTCCTTCCCTAATATCTTTGCCATTACTAGCTTACGTCATATTAGACTGCATAATTCAAAAAATGTTCCACGCAATTTTTCTGCGCGGAACATTTTTGTTTCCCTTGCCTTAGGCGGCAGGGGTTCGACTCCCGTTTGCCTACACGGCCTCGCGCCCGGCGCGATATGCCGCGAGATTCAGCTCGACGAACTTCGGGGGCACGGTCTGGCGTATCACGTCCTCCCAGTCAATGCCGTCGAGGGCGAGCGCCTTGGTCATCGCGCCGAAGAGGACGATGTTCATGCACTTTTCCGTGCCGAGACCTGCGGCGATATCGGCGGCCTTGAGCACGTGGCACTTGAACGCACCCTGCATGGCCTCCACGCACCCCGCCGGATACTGCGCCAGCCCCGCCGCCGTGGCGGAGGAGGGCATTTCATAGTCGTTTATCACGGCCACGCCGTCGGGCTTGAGGTAATCGGCATAGCGCACGGCCTCCATCTTTTCAAAGGCCACAAGAATGTCCGCCGCGCCCTTGCCCACAAGGGGCGAATACACCTTCTCGCCGTAGCGCACCTGCGTGGTCACGCTGCCGCCGCGCTGGCTCATGCCGTGCACCTCGCTCATTTTCACGTCGTACCCGGCGCGCATCAAGCCGTTGACGAGCACTCGCGCGGTCAATATCGCGCCCTGTCCGCCCACGCCGGAAAGAATCACGGTTTTCGTCTGCATTGCTCAAGCCTCCTCCCGGTTTATCGCGCCCACGGGGCACACCTGCGCGCACACCGTGCACCCCACGCACTGCGTGGCGTTGATGCTGGATTTGCCGTCTTTCATCATCAGCGCGGGGCAGCCCACGCCGAGGCACTTTTTGCACCCGATGCACTTTGCCGCGTCCACGCGGCAGAGGGCGCGCTCGTGCTTTTCGCGCTTTATAAGCAAACACGGCCTGCGGCATATCACCGCCGCGCGCGTCTGGCTCGCCATGGCGTCACTGAGCGCCTTGGTCATCGCGGCAAGGTCGTTCGGGTCGACGATGATGATGTTTTCAAAGCCGACCGCGCGCAAAACGTCCTCAATCTTAATCGCCGCGGCCACCTCGCCGAGAAGATTGTACCCCGTGCCGGGGTTGTCCTGATGGCCGGTCATGCCGGTGATGTGGTTGTCCAGCACCACGGGGATCATGCTCGCGTTATTATAAATTATCTCCACTGCGCCGGTGATGCCGCTGTGGAAAAACGTCGAATCGCCCACCACGCCGAACACGGGGCGCTTCTCGCCGCCGCGCTCAAGGGCGCGCGCGATGCCCGCGCCGACGGAGAACCCGCCGCCCATGCACACGCAGGTGTCCGTCGCGTTCAGCGGGGGCGCGGCGCCGAGCGTGTAGCAGCCGATGTCACCCGCGACGACGGCGTTTTTGATTTTCGACACGGCGTAAAAGAACCCTCTGTGCGGGCAGCCGGGGCACAGCGCCGCCGGGCGCGGCGCGCAGGCCACGTCAAGCGCCGTCGTCTCCGGCGCAACGCCGAACACCGCCTCTTTCAGCCGCTGGGGGTCAAGCTCATACATGGGGCTGACCACGGCCTTGCCGATGCAGTCGATGCCCGCGTTTTTCAGCTCGCTTTCCATGAAGCCGTCCAGCTCCTCGACGACGTACAGCGTCTCCACCTCGGCGGCGAAGGCGCGTATGGCCTCGATGGGCAGGGGGTATGTCAGGCCGGGCTTGAAAAACGACGTGTCCTCCGGGAAGGCCTCCTTCGCGTACTGATACGCGATCGACGCGCTCAAAACGCCTGTCTTGCCCCCGCGCTTTTCCACGCGGTTGAGGGGGCAGCCCTCGGAGTATTCGCACAGGCGCGCCCAGTTGCGCTCAAGCTTGGCGCGGTTTTGATAGGCGCGCGCCGGGGTGCACACGTATTTGGCCGGGTTTTTCTCGTAGGGCGGAATCGCATGCTCCGTCCTCTCGCCGGTTTCCACAAGGCTCTTCGAGTGCGACACGCGCGTCGTCGTGCGGAATATGACCGGCAGGTCAAACTCCTCGGAGATTTCAAACGCGGCTTTCATGAAGTCCTTGCATTCCTGCGAGTCCGACGGCTCGATGAGAGGGAGCTTGGCATGCTTGGCATACCAGCGGTTGTCCTGCTCGTTTTGGGATGAGTGCATGCTCGGATCGTCCGCCGTCACGGCGACGAAGCCGCCGCGAACGCCCAGATACGCCGCCGTGAAAATCGGGTCTGCGGCCACGTTCATGCCCACGTGCTTCATCGCGCACAGCGACCTCGCGCCGGCCACGCTCGCCCCGTAGGCCACCTCCGCCGCCACCTTTTCGTTCGGCGACCACTCGCAGTAAACCGCGTCCTTATACTTCGGCAGCTCCTCAAAAATCTCCGTGCTCGGTGTGCCGGGATAGGCCGCGCAGATGTTCACGCCCGCCTCATACGCGCCGCGCGCGGCGGCCTCGTTCCCGCTCATAAGCGTTTTCAAGTCATCACGTCCTTTTGTGTATTTTCCGTATTGATAAGACTACTATATAATATGTTCGCCCAAAATGCAACTCACAAAAACAGCTTCGCCAGCACCAGCAGTATCACCCCCGGAATGCCGAGTATGCCCGCGATGAGGCAGTTGATGAACGTGATGCCCAGCGAAAAGTCGAAAAACCCGCCGATTATCTCCTCCACCAGCAGCAGCAAAAAGCCGGACGCGGCGTGCAGCAGCAGCTTTATCGCCAGCTTCAGCGGCGCGGACAGCAGCTTCAAAAACAAATACAGCGCGACTATTATCGCCGCGATTTCGATTATCGTCGTCAAATCCATGGTTTTTTATCCTTTCACAAGGCAGAAAATAGCAGGTTTAATTTGCGCCCTCGCGCAGATACTACCCTCAGACGGTTTCCCGCGCGGCGAGAGAGACACAGCCGCGGTTCGTATCCGTAGTATAGACTATATCATACGCTTACAACCATAGCGGAAAATCGTCGAGCGGTCAAGAGTGTTTTTCTCGAAATAAGAAAAACTTAATACTCCCCCGACCGGGCGGGCTGTGCTCACGCGCAGCCCGTTTTCATATTTTGGCGTAAAGACCCTCTATATATTATTGTCTACCCTTGAAAAGTTCACAAAATGTAGTATAATATAGAATTGATATATTATCTGAAA
>CAZUSM010000166.1:0-3723 GCA_964623675.1 uncultured Oscillospiraceae bacterium | reverse complement strand
GGGGTCAGCGGAGAGGACCTTGCCCTGCTTGCCCTTGTCCTTACCGGACAGAACCACGACTTTATCGTCTTTCTTAATGTTCATTCTTCGCGACCTCCATTAAATCACTTCGGGAGCGAGTGACAGGATCTTCATGTATTCCTTGTCACGCAGCTCACGGGCGACGGGTCCAAAGATACGAGTGCCGCGGGGGTTCTTATCACCGGTGTTGATAAGAACGGCAGCATTCTCGTCAAAGCGGACGTAGGTGCCGTCAGCGCGGCGAACGGGCTTAACAGTGCGGACTATAACAGCCTTCACAACGTCACCCTTCTTCACGCTGCCGCCGGGGGCGGCCTTGCGGACGGAGCATACTACAACGTCACCAATGCTGGCATACTTGCGCTTGGAACCGCCAAGCACGCGGATGCACTTCAATTCCTTGGCGCCGGTATTGTCGGCGACCTTCAGATAAGTTTCCTGCTGTATCATTCTGTTGGCGCCTCCTTACTTTGCCTTCTCAACGATCTCAACCACGCGCCATCTCTTGTCCTTGGACAGGGGGCGGGTCTCCATCACGCGGACGATATCGCCAACACCGCACTCGTTGTTCTCGTCGTGCGCCTTCAGGCGGTAGGTACGTCCAATAATCTTCTTATAGGTCTTGTGGGCAACGCGATCCTCAACAATGACAACCACGGTCTTGTCCATCTTGTCGGAAACGACCTTGCCTACGCGGGTCTTACGGGAAGTAGTTCTTTCTTCGTTCATGTCATCTTACCTCCTCAGTTCTGCTTCTCGCGCAGTATTGTCTTTACGCGAGCAATGTCACGGCGCGTGGCGGAAATCTTCGTGGGATTGTCAAGATGATTGGTGGCGTGCTGCATACGGAGCATAAACAGGTCCTTCTTAAGGTCTGCGAGCTTGCTCTGGAGCTCTTCGACGGACATATTACGTATTTCGTTTGCCTTCATCTTATTCACCACCGTTCTCGGACTCGTCGCCCTTCTTGACTATCTTGGTCTTGATGGGCAGCTTGTGGCTGGCAAGGCGGAGAGCCTCGCGTGCGATCTCCTCGGAGACGCCTGCGATCTCAAACATCACTCTGCCGGGCTTCACGACTGCAACCCAATACTCAGGTGCACCTTTACCGGAACCCATACGGGTCTCAGCGGGCTTTGCAGTAACGGGCTTGTCGGGGAATATCTTTATCCAGACCTGACCGCCACGCTTGGTGTAACGCGTCATAGCGATACGAGCAGCCTCGATCTGATTGGACTTGATCCAGCCGGGCTCCTGAGCCACAAGGCCGAACTCACCGTAGGTGACAACGTTGCCGCGGGTTGCTTTGCCCTTCATACGGCCGCGCTGAACTCTGCGGTATTTAACTCTCTTAGGCATTAACATTAGTCGTTGCCTCCTTCCTTAGCGGGAGCGGGGCCGCGGTTGCCGCGGTTGTAGCCGCCCTGGCCTGCCGGTCTGTTGCCGTAGCCGCCCTGACGGGGGCCGCGGTTGTCACGGTTGTAACCGCCCTGGCGACGATCACCGCCCTGACGACGGTCGTCTCTGCGGCGGCGCTCACCTGCCGGCTTGCTCAGATCCATGGTGCGCGGGGTGGTGCGCAGGGTCTGGCTGAGGACTTCGCCCTTGTATATCCAAACCTTGACACCGATGCGGCCATAGGTGGTGTTGGCCTCTGCGAAGCCGTAGTCAATGTCAGCACGGATGGTCTGCAGAGGAATGGTACCCTCGTGGTAGCACTCGCTTCTTGCGATCTCAGCGCCGCCGAGACGGCCGCCGCACTTGACCTTGATGCCGCGTGCGCCCATTCTCATGGCGCGACCCATGGCGTTCTTCATTGCACGGCGGAAGCCGATGCGCTTTTCAAGCTGCTGGGCAATGTTCTCAGCGACGAGCTGAGCATTGGTATCGGGGGTGCGAACCTCAACGATGGAGAGGGCAACCGGCTTGCCGATCATCTTCTCGACCTCGAGGCGCAGGCGCTCTATCTCTGCGCCGCCCTTGCCGATGACAACACCGGGGCGGGAGCAGTGGATGTAGATGCGAACCTTTGCGGAGTCACGCTCTATCTCGATGGTGGGGACACCGGCGGAATAGAGGGTCTTTTTCAGATACTCGCGAATCTTGTAATCTTCGACGATGAGATCGCCGACCTTGTCTTCTCTTGCGTACCAACGGGAATCCCAGTCCTTGATGACGCCGACACGCAGGCCGTGAGGATTAACTTTCTGTCCCATAATTCTGCCTCCTTCCCTTAGTCTCTCTCAGCCACAGCGATCATGATGTGGCTGGTGCGCTTGTTAATGCGGTACATACGACCCTGTGCTCTCGGCATGCCTCTCTTGAGGATGGGGCCTGCGTTGGCATAGGTCTGGCAGACGTAGAGCTTTTCGGGATCCATCTCGAAGTTGTTCTCAGCGTTTGCCATGGCGCTCTTGAGCACCTTGATCATCAGCTCGCAGCCGGCCTTGGGAGTGTTCTCCATCAGTGCCAGGGCGACGCTTGCGTCCTTGCCGCGGATCATGTTGCAGATGATTTCAACCTTGCGGGGAGAAATACGGGCGTATTTGTGCTCCGCACGGGCAATTTTCTTCTCGTCCATTTTTTCTCCTCCTTACTTACCGGTCTTGCCGCCGGAATGGCCGCGGAAGGTACGGGTCGGGGCGAACTCGCCCAGCTTGTGACCGACCATATCCTCGGTGACATACACGGGAACATGACGGCGGCCGTCATGCACAGCGATGGTGTGTCCGACGAAGGACGGGAAAATAGTGGAGGCACGAGACCAAGTCTTGACAACCTGCTTGTTGCCGTTCTTGTTCATTTCATCGACTCTCTTCAGCAGCTCGGGAGCGGCGAAGGGGCCTTTTTTAACACTTCTGCTCATTGACTAATTCCCTCCTTACTTAGCGTTGCGGCGCTTGACGATGAACTTATCGGTGCTGTTCTTCGTCTTGCGGGTCTTGTAACCGAGTGCGGGCTTGCCCCAAGGAGTGACAGGGCCGGGACGGCCGACAGGGGACTTGCCTTCACCACCGCCGTGGGGGTGGTCACAGGGGTTCATGACAGAGCCGCGAACCGTGGGACGGATGCCCATGTGGCGTTTGCGGCCGGCCTTACCGATGTGAACGTTTGCATGGTCGATGTTACCGACCTGACCGATGGTTGCGCAGCACTCCATGCGGACCTTGCGGTACTCGCCGGAGGGGAGACGCACGGTTGCCATGCCATTTTCCTTTGCCATGAGCTGTGCAGCAACGCCGGCGGAGCGGACAAGCTGTGCACCCTTACCGGGGTAAAGCTCGATGTTGTGGATAATGGTACCGACAGGGATGTTTGCCAGAGGCAGGGAGTTGCCCGGCTTGATGTCGGCAGAGGCGGATGCCTGGATGGTATCGCCAACGGAGAGGCCGACAGGAGCGAGGATGTAGCGGCGCTCGCCATCTTCATACTCGCACAGCGCGATGAACGCGCTGCGGTTCGGGTCATACTCAAGACGGAGAACCTTTGCGGTCATCTCGTACTTGTTGCGCTTGAAGTCGATAACGCGGTACTTCTGGCGGTTTCCGCCGCCCTTGTGGCGGACAGTGATGCGGCCATAGCTGTTGCGGCCGGAATTCTTCTTGAGCACCTCGACAAGGCTCTTTTCGGGCTTGACGTGCTTGTCAACTCCGTCAAAGCCGGAGACAGTCATCTGTCTGCGGGCGGGAGTGGTCGGTCTGT
>CAZUSM010000165.1:0-3858 GCA_964623675.1 uncultured Oscillospiraceae bacterium | reverse complement strand
CGCCGCTCCGGCTCGGATATGCCCACCTTGCGGAACATGCGCAGCACCTCGGCCTTGGCCTCGCGCGGCGTGACGCGCCTGTGCAGCAGCAGCGCCTCGCGCACCTGCCGCCCCACGCGCATGACGGGGTTGAGGCTCGTCATCGGCTCTTGGAATATCATGCCGATCTCCTCGCCGCGCACGGTGCTCATCTCGTGCTCGGAAAGCTCGGTCAGCTCTTTCCCGGCCAGCAGTATGCTGCCGGAGACTATCTTGCCGGGGTATTTCAGCAGACGGATTATCGAGCGCGCCGTCATGCTCTTGCCGCAGCCGGATTCGCCCACGATGCCGATTATTTTCCCGCGCGGCACGGTGATGGACACGTCGTTGACGGCCTTGGCCTCTCCGTGCTGGGTGAAAAAGCTGGTGCAGAGGTGTTCGGTTTTCAAAACGATGGTGTTGCTTTCCACAAATCCGCCTCCGTTCACTGGTTTTTCAAATGCGGGTCGAGCACATCGCGCAGCCCGTCGCCGAGGAAGTTGAACGCCAACACAATAATCATAATCGCCACGCTCGGCGAAAGGCTGAGCCACGGCTGAGAGTAGAGAAACTGCCGCCCGGTGTTCACCATCAGCCCCCAAGAGGCCTGCGGCGCTTTTATCCCGATGCCCAAGAAGCTCAGCGAGCTTTCGGACAGTATCGCCGAGGGAATGTTCAGCGTGAAGAGCACGATGAGCGAGGGAATGCAGTTTGGCAGAATGTGGCGCAGCATCACGGTGATTTTTTTCACGCCGATTGAGCGCGCCGCCTCGACAAACTCCGTCTCCTTCAGCTTCAGCGTCTCCGCGCGCACAATGCGCGCCACGCTCGCCCAGTTGACAAGCGCAAGGGCGAGGAAAATGTTGATTATACCATCGCCGAGGGTGTACATGATCACCATCGCCAAAAACATCGACGGAAACGCCAGCATGATGTCCGCAAGGCGCATGATGACGGCGTCGGTTTTTCCGCCGTTATAGCCCGCGATGATGCCCAGCACCGCCCCGGCCAGCATGGAAATCACCGTCGGCACAATGCCGACAAGCAGCGAAATCCGCGCCCCGTACAGCATGCGGGTGAACACGTCGCGCCCGGCCTCATCCGTGCCCAAAAGGTGCTCGCCGGATGGTGGCGCGAGGCGGTTTAACAAATCCATCTCGTCAAAGCTGTACGGCGTGAGCAGCGGCGCGAAAATCGCCGCGAGAATGAACAGCGCGATGACCACGGCGGACGCGGCGGCGAGCTTATTCTCCCGCCACAGGCGCTTTATCGCGGTGGAAAAGGTCTCGGCCTCGCCGAGCTGGGCTTGCAGATTGGCGTCGAGTGTATAGTCTTTTTTCATGCCGTCACGCCTCCTTGCTTATGCGCGGGTCGAGCAGGGTGTAAAGGCAGTCGGCCACGAGGTTGCCGAGTATGACAAGCAGGGTGGAAAAAAGTATCGTCCCCTGCAAAAGCGGGATATCCCGCCCCTCAATTGCCTGCACCAGCAGCCGCCCGATTCCGTTTATCGAGAACACCGTCTCGCATATCACCGCGCCGGAAAGCAGCGACGACAGCTGCACCGCCATCATCGTGATGACAGGCAGCAGGGCGTTTCGCAGTGCGTGCACGGTTATCACGCCCAGCTGCCGCCGCCCCTTGGCGCGCGCGGTGTCTATGTAATCCTCCTGCATGACCTCCAAAAGGGTCGAGCGCGTCAGACGCGCAATGCTGCCCGCGCTGTTCCAGCCGAGGGCAATCGCCGGCAGTATGTACCCCGTCCAGCTCTCCACGCCCGAAATCGGCACCCATTTGAGCTTATACGCGATGAGATATTGCAGCACCATCGCCGCCATGAACACCGGCACGGACACGCCCAACAGCGACACGCCCATGAAAAGCCGGTCGAGAAGCCCGTTTTTCTTCACCGCCGCGATTATCCCGCATATTATCCCCGTCACCCACGCCACCAGCGCGGCGGCGAGCGCGAGGCGCAGCGTGTTCGGAAACGCCGTGCCGATAAGCTCGGCCACACTGCGGTTGAGGGAATAGCTCGTGCCGAAATCGCCCGTCAGCGCCCCGGAGATATAGCGCGCAAATTGCACGTAAACCGGTTGGTCAAGCCCCAGTTCCGCCGTCATGCGCTCGATGGTTTCGGCCTTGGCGTGCTCGCCCATCATTGTCGTTATCGCGTCGCCCGGCACAATGCGCAGCAGTATAAATATCAACAGCGCCACGCCCAGCATCACAATCGCGGCCTGCAAAACGCGGCTCAATATGTTTTTTGCCACGGATTCACCCCTTTTCGGATATGTCCCAAAACGCGCAAGGCGGACGCTCGTGTTTGCGAGCGCCCCCATGCGGCAGTTTTCTAATTGATTATTTCAGCACCACGTCGGCGGCGTAGAAGTTGCTGAAGCCCGCCCAGTACGGCACGAAGCTCTCCACGCGCTCGCCGATGGCGAACAGGTGCGTGTTGCCCAGCAGCGGCACCCACGCCGCGTCCTCTTCGACTATCTTTTTCTCCAGCGCCTGATACTCGGCCATGCGCTCGGCATCGTCCGTGATGCCCGAAGCGGCGGCCACGCGCGCCATCACGGCCTCGTCAGCGTAGTTGAGACTGCGAATCGCGGTCTTTTCCGCCGAGCCGAAGAAGGTGTACATTATGTTCGCCGGGTCGTTGTAGTCCATCGTCCAGTTGGCCACGAACGAGTCCATCTCGCCGGACTTGCGCAAATCGAGCCACGAGGATTCGTCATAGCTTTTTATCTCCGCCGTGATGCCGATGGCCTGAAGCTGCTGCTGAATGACCTGATAGACAAGCTGGGTGTTGCCGGAGGCGGAGGAGTCCATCGAAAGCTCGAAGTGAATCTCGCCCTCGGCATAACCGGCCTCGGTCAACAGCGCTTTGGCCGCATCCGGGTTGTACTCCGGGCGGTCAAGCTCGGCGTTGAAGCCCCACACGCCCTTGGGGATAATGCCGTTTTCCACAATGGCGTCCCCGCCGTAAATCGACGCGACAATCGCCTCGGCGTCAATGGCCATTTGCAGCGCGCGGCGCACGTTCACGTCGGAGAGATATTCGTTGTTCGCGTTGAGCGCGAAGTAAGTCAAGCCCACGCGCGGGCTGACGATAATCTTGTCTGCGTAAAGAGTTTTGTAAGTCGCGTCCACGATGCTGGAATCGAGCGATTCAAGGTCGATTATGTCCAACTCGCCGTTTTGATACATCAGGTTCTGCGTCGAGGAATCCGGGATAATCGACACCACGACCTTTTTCACGCTCGGCTCGTCGCCCCAGTATTTGTCGTTGTACTCCAGCGTGTAGTGGTCATTGACGACCCACTCGGTCACGGTGTACGGCCCTGTGCCGATAGTGTCGGCGCATTCAAGGCCGAAGTTGTCCACGCTCTCCATCGTCTCCTTGTCGACAATGGACATTGCCGGGCCTGTCAGCTCTGCGATGAAGCCGGCGTTTGCCGCGCCGAGTGTTATGTCAAAGTGCAAATCATCCGTCACGACGAAGCCCTCAAGCGTGTCGCTCTCGCCGTTTTGCAGTGCCGCGCCGCCGAGCACCTCAAGCGGCACATCGTCGTTCACGCCCCCCGCGGTCAAAAGCCGCTCAAAGCTGTACTGCACGTCGTCGGCGGTCAGCGCACTGCCGTTGGAGAACACTATCCCCTCGCGCAAAGTGAAGGAATAGGTCAAGCCGTCCTCGCTCACGGTGTAGCCCTCGCAAAGGCTCGGCACAATCGCCGTGCTCCCGTCGCTTTCGACCTCCGACTCGAAAAGCCGGTCAAAAATGTTCATCGGAACCATGTAATTGTCCGTGGTCTGCGCCACGTCCATCGTGCTTATGTC
>CAZUSM010000164.1:0-3859 GCA_964623675.1 uncultured Oscillospiraceae bacterium | reverse complement strand
TGTGCGAGACCATTTTGGCAACGCGCTCGATGTACGGCACCTTGACGTGAATGCCGACGCTCCACGTGGTTTTGTACGCACCCAGACGCTCGACGACGTACGCCTTGGCCTGCGGCACGACGCGGATGTTGCCGATGAGCAGGGCAATTGCCAGAATTACGAGAACAACAAGTATCATATTTTCCTCCGTTTCCGCCGCAAATCACGCGGCAGGGTCTATTTTGAATTGAAATTACTTCACGATGAGCTTGACGCCCTCGATGCGAACGGCAGTGACAACAGCCCCGGCGGCAAAGTGCACCGCCTCGGACTCACTGCGCGCCGTCCAAACCATGCCGTCGATTTTCACGGCACCGGTTCCGGCGAGGTTGTCAATAGCCTCGGTCACAACGCAGTCACGGCCGATGAGTGCGTCGGCATTCGTAGGCTGTGTGCGGGAGTTGACGAACTTTTGCGCGAGAGGGCGGGTCAAAACAAGCGTTGCCACCGCCACGGCGAGAAACCACACCATTTGCAGCCAAAACGGCGCATGCAGCAGCGCGGCGATAAGCGCGGCAAGCGCGCCGATGGCAAACCATATGGACACAAGCCCCGGCACCAGTGCCTCAACAATGAGCAGCGCGACCATTGCGACAAGCCACACGACGGGCATATCCAGCATTAAGGCCATAAGAAGTCACCTCCGAATTATCGAGTATAATTCAACAATACTATTATCAATTATATTATATAATGTCACAGGGGTTTTAGCAAGAACTATTTCAGCCCCTCGCCGCGCAGTGCGCATATCGCGCGGTACGCGCGCTCAAGCTCGATTTGCCCGGGTGCGCTCGGCGCGCCATAGGCGCAAAAGCTCATGCACGAGCCGAAAAGCCCCGCCATGAGCCGCCCGGGCGCGCCCGCCTCGCCCATGGGCACGGCGGCGAGAAGCGGCGCGTCGGCATCGCGCGCGGTGCGCTCGGTGAAGGTCAAAAGGCGCAGAAGCTCCTCGCGCGTGCGAACCATGCAGGCAAATTTCGCAATGTCCGCGCCGAATGCGCGCGCCTCGGCGACAAACTCGGCAAGTGCGGCATCTTCGGGCAATGCGCTGAAATCATGGAGGCTGTATATCGAGGCGACACCGCGCTCATGCGCGAGTGCGATGAGCCGCGCCGCACCCGGCAGATTATGCTCGACATCGACGATGTCCGCCGCACCGTCCGTGATAACGCCCTCGATGAGGGCGCGGCGCGCGTCGGCATCGAGCGCAGGCGGATTGTCCGCGCCCTCGGTGCGGTAGGTGAACATGAGCGGCATATCGCCGAGCTCGGCACGCAGAAGCCGGGTGATATCTCGCAAGCGCGCGGCATCTGCGTTATCGCAGCTCAAATCGGCGCGAAACTCCGCCGCGTCGGCATGAGAGCGCGCAAGCGAACGCGCGCAGATTAGCGCGTCGGCCATATCGGGCGCGGTAATGGGGCAGACAAGCCACTCCCGCCCCGCGCCGAGCGTAAGCGCGCGAATATTAAGCGTTTTCACATGCACCACTCCCCTGCTGTTTTTTTTGATTTTCGCATTTTGCGCGGGGATTGTCAACATATTCTTTACAGCTTTAATACTTTTGCGGGGTTTACTTTTGGGGCAAAGTGATGTATGATATGCATGATTTAAAGAACAGAAGCGGCGTGATGTGCCGTTTATATACACGATAATATGAGAAATCGAGGAGTCAGAAATGAACAAGCTTCCCAAGAAACCGAGAAACGAAACCATGTACAAGGCCATACTGAGTCTGCGCACGGTTGACGAGTGCATGAAATTCTTTGACGATTTGTGCACCGTGTCCGAGCTGATGGCAATGGAGCAGAGATATCAAGTCGCCTCGTGCCTGGATGACGGCATGATTTACAGCGAGATTCTCGAAGACACCGGTGCCTCGAGCGCAACGATCAGCCGCGTCAACCGCTCGCTGCAATACGGGCGCGGCGGGTACGCCATTGTTTTCGACCGCGTGAAAGGCGGGGAGGAGAAGTGAGCTGTTACGGCCCTCTCGCCGCGTGGTATGACCGGCTCACGGGCGACGTGCCGTACAGCGCATTTGCGGATTATTACGAGGCGGAGTTCCGCCGCTGCGGCGGCGAATTCCGCCTCCTGCTGGATTTGTGCTGCGGCACGGGCACGCTGACGTGCGAGCTGGCACGGCGCGGGTACGAACTCATCGCGGTGGACGCGTCGGTGGACATGCTGATGCAGGCGCAGCAAAAGGCCGCCTCGGCCGAGCGCATGCCGCTGTTCCTCTGCCAAGAGGCGGGCGCGCTTGACCTTTACGGCACGGTGGACGCGGCGTACTGCTCGCTCGATGGGATGAACTACATCCCCCCGGAGGAGCTGGGCGAGGTTTTCCATCGGCTGAGGCTGTTCATCCGCCCCGGCGGGCTGTTCATATTCGACATCCGCTCGCCCGAATGGCTCAAATCCATGGACGGGCAGGTCTACGTCGACGAGCAGGAGGACGTGCTGTGCCTGTGGCGCGCGGAAATGAGCGGCGATGGGCGCGCCATGAGCTATGGCATGGACATTTTCTCGCGCGAGGGCGAGCTGTGGCGGCGCGAGGGCGAGGAGCACACGGAATACGTCCATTCCTTCGCCGCACTGAAAGCGGGGCTTGAAAAAGAGGGCTTCGTCGACCTTCGCCTGTGCACCGACGCGCCGCAGGGCGACATCGGGCGGCAGTTCATCATTGCAACAAGAGGAGCTTGAAAAATGGACAGAATCATAAGAGCGACAGCCGGAGACGGCTTTGTCAAAATGGCGGTCATCTCCGCGCGCGACATGGTTGAGCGCGCGCGGGTCATTCACGCGCTCTCCCCCACCGCGTCCGCCGCGCTTGGGCGCACGCTGTGCGGTGCATCGCTGCTGGGCGAGATGATGAAGGAGGATAACGCCACCCTCACCGTTCGCATAAACGGCGGCGGGCCGATCGGTAGCGTCGTGGCCGTGTCGGATTCGGCGGGATACGTGCGCGGGTACGTGAGCGAGCCGAGCGTTGACCTGCCCTTGCGCGCCGACGGCAAGCTGGACGTGGGCGGCGCCGTCGGGCGCGACGGCATGCTGACCGTCAGCCGCGACATCGGCCTTCGCGAGCCGTACATCGGCTCAACCGAGCTTGTCAGCGGCGAGATTGCCGAGGACTTGACCGCATATCTGCTGGAGAGCGAGCAAGTGCCGAGTGCATGCGCGCTCGGCGTGCTGGTGGACACCGACCTGTCGATCAAGGCCGCGGGCGGGTTCATCGTGCAGCTCATGCCCGGCGCGCCGGAGGAGCTTATCGGCAAGCTGGAGGACAACATTTTCATGATGGATCAGCTCACGACCGTGCTGAGCGAGGACGGCGAGGAGGAGCTTTTCAACCAGGTGCTCAAGGGCTTTGAGCACCACATCGTGGGCGAAGCGCCCGTGGGTTATCGCTGCTATTGCAGCCGCGAGCGCGTGGCAGAGGCTCTGCGCTGTATTGACACGCCGGAGCTGGAGGCCATCGCCGACGAGGGGCGCGAGTGCGGCGTGAGCTGTCAATTCTGCAACACGCAGTATGCCTTCTCCCCCGCCGATATCCGCGCCATCATCGCCGAAAAGGCCGCAGCGGCGGATACGGCAGAGGCCGAGTGAGCTTCTTGCGGCTCCGTTCGGCTGATTTTAACGGCAAAACAAAAAATTTCTCCGCTCCCCCGGCGTGAAAAACGGCCGTGGGAGCGGGGTTTTCGGGTGTGAAATCAAAGCGCGTGAAAAAAGTCGAATAAAATTTCAAAATAGATATTGACAATTTCGATTTTTTCCTGTATTATAACAAAGCTGTCACGCGGGAGCATAGCTCAGCTGGTTA
>CAZUSM010000163.1:0-3861 GCA_964623675.1 uncultured Oscillospiraceae bacterium | reverse complement strand
GCGCAGGAATTGTGACCCTCGCCGGTGTTGCAGCTCAAAAGCAGAACCTTGTTCATGTTTTTCCTTTCCTTTTATCGTGAAGCCGCTGGAGACGCGGACGGTTGTAGCGCTGAATGATGACAAAGGGGACGTTGCCGAGGAGAATGTACGCGGCGGCGAACACGACGCCGCCGACGCCCGGCCACAAAAGCGGCATGGCAAGGCCGCAGACGGCAAGCGCGACGTGCGTGGCCTCGGCGACGCAGGTTTCCTCAAGCATGCGGGGCAAATCCGCGAGCGAGGCGGCGGTCATGCGCTTTTCGGGCATGATTTTGTTAAATATCCGGCTCATGTCGGGCAGCTTGTTCTGCCACGACTTGACGCGCAGGGCGTCATAAACGCGCGCCTCTTTCGCCGAGCACTTGAACGGGAAGCGGTCGGCATGAAAAATGCCCTTCGGCACGACGCGCCCAAGCGCAAACGACAGCACACCCAGCACGGCGGCATACACCGCGCACGCGACAAAGCCGCGCAAATTACTGTTTTTCATCAAAATCCTCCTGATTTTAATATAATATACGAAAGCATTCGCAACACAACATCAACCCAAGCTCAATTTTTCTTGAGCTTGGGTTGAGAATACCTTGAGGCGGCGGGAATATAATAAAGTATTATTAACAGAGTGTTTTTTAATTTGAGCCGGGTACTTGATATAATATAAAAAACGCGAGAGACAAAGGAGAGCGCTTGAATGGGCAAGTTCAGACGGATTTTCAGGCGGGTGCTGGCCGTGCTGCCGGCGGTGGCGGTGCAGGTGCTGCTGCTGGTTGTGCTGATTGAGTGGCTGAGCCCGTATGCGGCGGTGATAAACTTCGTGCTGTCGATACTGTCGCTGTTGCTGGTGCTGTACATCATCATAAAGCGCGACGAGCCGGCGTACAAGACGCTGTGGCTGCTGGTGATACTTCCGTTCCCGCTGGCGGGGGCGGTGCTGTATCTGCTGTTCGGCAACCGGCGCACGGCGCGCCCCCTGGCAAAGCGGCTGAGCGCCGCCGCGCCCGCGGTCATGCCCAATGACAGCGAGGTGATGTGCCGCATTCGCGCGGAAAAGCCGCGCCTGGCGCAGACCTTTGCGTATCTGCGCGGCAAGACCGGCTGCCCGGTGCTGGCAAACGAGAGCGCGAAGTATTACCCTCTCGGCGACGACATGTTCCCCGACATGCTCGACGATTTGCGCGCGGCGGAGCGGTACATCTATGTGGAGTATTTCATCATTCAGCACGGGAAGTTTTTCGACACGATTTTGGACATTTTGTGCGAAAAAAGCCGCGCGGGCGTGGATGTGCGGGTGATTTACGACGATTTGGGGTGCATTTCTACGTTTTCGCTTTCCGACAGGCAAAGGCTGGTTGAAAACGGGATACGCTGCATCGCGTTCAACCCCATGCTCGCCATCGGTGGGACGCTGAATTATCGCGACCACAAGAAGATTCTCGCCATTGACGGGCGCGTGGCGTACACGGGCGGGGTCAACCTCGCGGATGAGTACATCAACGAGGTGGAGCGCTTCGGCCATTGGAAGGACATCGGCTTTCGCATAACGGGCGAGAGCGCGGCGGGCTTTGCGGACATGTTTTTGCTGTTTTGGAACGCGTTCGGCGAGCGCTCGCCTGAGCCGCTGGCGCTGCCGGAGAGCGTGCCCGCCCCGGCGGGCGAGGGGGACGGCTACGCGCTGACATACATGGATTCGCCGCTCAGCTATGACGCGCTGAGCAACAACCTGTTCATCGACCTGCTGTCGCTCGCGGAGGATTACGCGTGGTTTTACACGCCCTATCTCACGCCCGGCGACGAGCTGCAGGAGGCGTTCATCCGCGCGGCCTCGCGCGGGGTCGACGTGCGCATAATCATGCCGGGAATTCCGGACAAGAAAGTGATTTTCCGCATGTCGCGCAGTTATTATCAGACGCTGTTGGAGGCGGGCGTGAAAATCTATGAGTACACGCCGGGGTTCGTGCACGCCAAGGCGTGCCTCGTGGACGACATTGTGGGCACGGTGGGCACGGTGAACCTCGACTATCGGAGTCTGTTTTTGCATTTTGAAAACAACACGCTTTTCTACAAGGCGTCACTGCTGGGCGACTTGAAAAAGGACTTCATCGACACGCTGTGCAAATGCGCCGAGCAAAAGCCCTACGACAAGCGCCGCTACATGCGCCGGTGGATAATCGACGGCATACTGCGTATAATCGCGCCACTGTGCTGAATAACAAACGGCATAACCGTTTTGGCGGTTATGCCGTGTATTTTACACCGTGGTGGGTTCTTTTTCGGATTTTATTTTTTCTTTGTTGAGCATGCCGCCGAAGGCGGTGAGGAAGAGGATTTTCAGGTCGAGCCAGGGGGACCAGTTGTCTATGTACCAGATATCGTACTCAATGCGCTTTTCGATGCTGGTGTCGCCGCGATAGCCGTTGACCTGCGCCCAGCCGGTTATGCCGGGGCGGACTTGATGCTTGACCATGTAAAGCGGAATGGTCTCGCGGAAGCGCTCGACGAAATACGGCAGCTCCGGGCGCGGGCCGATGAGGCTCATTGAGCCGGTGAAGACGTTCCAAAGCTGGGGCAGCTCGTCAAGGCTGCATTTACGGATGAAGCTGCCGAACTTGGTTTTGCGGGGGTCGTCATCCGTCGTCCAGCCGGTGTTCTGCTCGGCATTGACGCGCATGGAGCGGAATTTGAGCATCATGAAGGTTTTGCGGTTATACCCCACGCGCTCCTGCTTGAAAAGGACAGGGCCGGGGCTGGAGAGCTTGACGCCGACGGCGATGAGCAGCAAAACCGGGCTGAGCACAATGAGACCGAGGCCGCTGGCCACGATGTCGAACACGCGCTTGAGAAACGCGAAGCCGACGTTATCGAGCGCGTTTGTGCGCAGGCGCATGAGCTTGCTGCGGCCGATAACCTCGATTTTGGGGTGGGCGGAGAGGACGTCATTATAAAACGGGATGACGCTGTATCGCACGCCGTTTTTCTCGCAGGCGGAGATGAGGTCATAAATGCGCTCGGTCTCGTGCGCGGTGATGGCGATGACGGCCTCATCAATGACCTTGGTGTGCAAAAACTCGTCCAGGCCGTCAAAATCGCAGACGGGCGCGGTGTCGAAATACTCGCCGGGTTGGCCGACGTAACCTATCACATTGAAGCCGAGGCGGGGGTTATTTTTGATATCGTCGCAATACTGGCGGGCGAGGCGGCCTGAGCCGATGAGCAGAATGTGCTTGAGATTGCGGCCACGCGAGCGGAAGTGGTTGGAGAGCATGCGCATGGCGATGTATTTGGCGCAGAGAGCGCCGGTGCTGAGGATATAAAAGCACAAAATGACGCCGCGCGAAAAGTCCAACAGGCGGAGAATGAAGAGAATGCCGCTGGCGGCTACGATGGTGACGGTGCTGGCAAGGACGATGAGCCACACCTTTTGACGCAGACGGCGGAGGCGGTCGGTATTATAAAAGCCGAGGAGCGCGAGCAGCAGCCACAGGCAAAGCGCGTACACCACCGCGGCAAGGCGGATGTTGCCCTGCTGCCAAAGGGCGATGTTTTCGGCGTTGTGGGCAACGAGGAAAAGATAGAAAAAGGACGCCGCGATATAGGCCACGATGACGATGGTAATGTCGAGGAGCATATTGACGAGGTTGAAAAAGACCTGATTTTTCTTAATCAAGACGGCACTTCCTTTTGCGCATAACTTCGTGTAGATTATAACACAGTTTTTCACATTGTACAAGGTTTTTGACAAACTTTTGCAGGGTTGGGGCGGAAATGGGCATAAATTAAGGCACAAATAAAAATCGCCGTCGGAATCGACGGCGATTTTTACGT
>CAZUSM010000162.1:0-3879 GCA_964623675.1 uncultured Oscillospiraceae bacterium | reverse complement strand
CAAAGTCTACTTTGCGTACCGCCTATTATTTAACAATTGATATCCAATAATAAAAGGTGGTAATGTTGATGGAAATGAGCGCGAGAAAAGTTGGAGAAAGAGACTCGAACATGGAACTTTTGAGAGTTGTGGCAATGCTGATGATTGTTGTTTTTCACATTGTTCATCACGTCGTAATTAACCAGTTCGGCACTATTCCTCTATTTAATTATCCTCTTAACTATGACAAGCTGTTTCTTCTGACGATAATTAGAACCTTTGGATACACTAGCAACAATATTTTTCTGATAATATCGGGCTACTTTATGGCGAATCGAGGAAAAATAACCGGGCATTATATAGATATGAAAAGGATTTCCACAAAACTTTTACTGCAAGTGGGATTTGCGGCGCTGATGCTTATGCTTATATCGTCAACAGTCCGTATTTTTTTCACAGAGAGAGTAACAGCCTATGGGATCTCTGTTTTTAATTCGATGAACTGGTACGTTGGGTATTATCTTGCGGTAATTTTGATAGCAGCGTTATTCCTAAATGATTTTTTGCTTGCATTGGACGAAAACAAATATATGGCATGCATTCTCACGATGTTTGCACTAATGTCCTTTACTTGGACAAATTCGCTTATCAGCGGTTTTTCGGGGGAGCTGGTTGTTCTCCTCCTTGGTGTGCTTATGTATTCAATCGGTGGCTTTATAAGAAAGTATAATCCCTTTGAGCCCATAAGGTCGTATGTTTTTGTGCTGATTATTGTGATTATATACGTGCTGGTATATTTGTCCCAATATGTAACCACGCTGACCAACATAACTACGTATATGTACGGGGAGAAAAAGGAGATGTTTGAACAAACCATCGTCAACTTCCCTAAGCGCGGAATAGTGCCGTTTGTACTTTCGATATGTATTTTTGAGCTTTTCCGTCGTGTACACATCCCAAGCAGTAAAATGATTAACTTCTTGGGCAACGCAACCTTTATGATCTATCTTTTTCATGACAACAATTTTGTCCGCAATATTTGGAATATGCATGATTGGATAACTCCTCTACATAATAATCCGGCGTTGTTTCTTGTCCAGCTTTCTCTGTGCGGGGCATTAACGTTTGTGTGCGGTGTAGGTATCTATGTTATGTACATGTTAACAGGTTTTGTGGGAAGTAAAATGAAGCACTTGTTTCTCAAATAATAAAACGCAAGGCGCGTGACACTGCGCCTTGCGTTTTATATGTATAAATTATTATCAAGATTATGGACATATTGTCCTCATATCACATGCAGGCGTTGAAAAATGGCGCGCGGTCTGTTATAATAGTCGGCGAACGAGATTTGTAATGGAGCAACACGATGAAAAAGTCCGATTTTGATTTTTATCTCCCGGAAGAGCTTATTGCGCAGACCCCGCTCGAAAAGCGCGACAGCTCGCGCCTTTTGCTGCTCGACAAGCAAAGCGGAGCGCTTGACCACCGGCATTTTTACGAGCTGCCGGAGTTCTTGAACGAGAATGACTGCCTTGTGCTGAATAATTCCCGCGTCCTCCCCGCGCGCCTCATCGGTGCGAGGGACAGCGGCGGCGCGGTTGAGCTGGTGCTGCTGCGTGACCTCGGCGAGGGGCGCTGGGAGTGCCTGAGCCGGCCGGGCAGAAAGACCAAGCCCGGCACACACCTCACCTTCGGCGGCGGCGAGTTGAGCGCCGAGGTGGAGGCCGTGGCCGCGGGCGGCAACCGCATTGTGCGCTTTGATTTTGAGGGCATATTCCTCGAAGTGCTGGAGCGCCTCGGCAAAATGCCCCTGCCGCCCTATATCAAAGAAGAACTGAACGACCCTGAGCGCTATCAAACCGTTTATTCCCGCGAGCCGGGCAGCGCCGCCGCGCCGACGGCGGGGCTGCACTTCACGCCGGAGCTTTTGGACAAAATCGCGTCCAAGGGCGTGAAAATCTGCTATGTGACGCTGCATGTCGGCCTCGGCACGTTCCGCCCGGTCAAAGAAGACGAGATTGAGCAGCACGAGATGCACTCGGAGTTTTGCATTGTTCCGGAGGAGACGGCAAGAATCGTCACCGAGACCAAGAAAAACGGCGGCCGCGTCATCGCCGTCGGCACGACGTCCTGCCGCACATTAGAGAGCTTCGCAAACCCCGACGGCACACTTGACCCCACCTCCGGCTGGACGGATATTTTCATCTATCCTGGGTATGAGTTCAAGTGCATTGACGCACTGGTGACGAATTTCCACCTGCCGGAGAGCACGCTCATCATGCTCGTCTCGGCACTCGCCGGGCGCGAAAACGTGCTCAATGCGTACAAAACCGCCGTTGATGAGCGATACAGATTTTTCTCCTTCGGCGATGCGATGTTCATTCACTGATGATATAAGGAGCGATTAAGTGTATAAGCTGATAAAACAAGAGGGAAGAGCGCGCCGGGGCGAGTTTGAAACGCCGCACGGCACGGTGCAGACCCCGGTATTCATGAATGTCGGCACTCAAGGCGCGATCAAAGGCGCGCTTTCCGCGCGCGACTTGAAAGAAATCGGCTGTCAGGTCGAGCTTTCCAACACCTATCATTTGCACGTCCGCCCCGGTGACGAGCTGGTCAAAGAAATGGGCGGGCTGCACAAATTCATGACTTGGGACGGGCCGATTCTCACCGACAGCGGCGGGTTTCAGATTTTCTCGCTGGCAAAGCTGCGCAAGATAAACGAGGACGGCGTCAACTTCAACTCCCACGTTGACGGGCGGCACATTTTTATGGGGCCGGAGGAGAGCATGCGCATTCAGTCAAACCTCGGCTCGGACATTGCCATGGCGTTTGACGAGTGCATCAAAATTCCCTCCCCGCGTGATTACGTCGAAAAATCCTGCGCGCGCACTGTGCGCTGGCTCGAACGCTGCAAGGCGGCGCTGACGGAGTATAACAGCCGCGACGACGCCGTGAACCCCGGCCAAATGCTGTTCGGCATCAACCAAGGCACGGTTTTCCACGACATTCGCATTGACCACATGAAGCGCATTGCCGAGCTTGACCTGACGGGGTACGCGATAGGCGGCCTCGCCGTGGGGGAGACGCATCAGGAGATGTACGACACCATTGAGGCCGTTGAGGAGCACATGCCCAAGGACAAGCCCCGCTATCTCATGGGCGTTGGGACGCCGAGCAATATAATCGAAAGCGTTTACCGCGGGGTGGACTTTTTCGACTGCGTCATGCCCGCGCGAAACGGCCGCCACGGCCATCTTTTCACATGGAGCGGCATAATCAACATCAAAAACGAAAAATACGCCCGCGACACTCAGCCCATTGACCCGCTTTGCGATTGCCCCGTCTGCCGCCGCTATTCGCGCGCTTACGTCCGCCATCTTTTCAAGGCCGAGGAAATGCTGGCCATGCGCCTCGCCGTGGCGCACAATCTGTATTTCTACAACTCCCTCACCCGCCGCATCCGCGAAAGCCTTGACGAGGGGCGTTTTGCCGAGTTCAGAGCCCAATACACAGAAATTTTGGACAAACGAATATAAAGCCTTGAATTTAGTAGAAATACAATGTATAATATCAATACTTTATTTTTGGAGGTAAACCCTAAATGCTTTTCCTTACTGACGCAACTGCCGCCGGAAGCGGTTCTTCCATGCTGTTGATGATCGTGCTGATGTTCGCGGTCTTCTACTTCCTTATTATCCGCCCGGAGAATAAGAAAAAGAAAAAGACCGAAGAAATGCGCAGCTCCCTGACCATCGGCGACGAGATCACCACCATCGGCGGCCTGACCGGCAAGATCGTCCAGGTCACCGAGGACACCATCACCTTCGAGACCGGCGAGGACAGAGTCCGCATCCAGGCCAAGAAGTGGTCCATTTCCACCACCGCCAAGATGGAGGC
>CAZUSM010000161.1:0-3927 GCA_964623675.1 uncultured Oscillospiraceae bacterium | reverse complement strand
CCGCCCGGAGTTTTTGAACCGGCTCGACGAGATAATCATGTTCCACCCGCTCACGCAGTCGGATCTCTCCTCCATCATCGACATCATGGTCGCCTCGCTCCGCGCGCGTCTCGCCGACAAGCAGCTGGGGCTTGAGCTCACAGACGCGGCCAAAGCGCTCATCATCGAGCGCGGGTACGACCCCTTGTACGGCGCGCGCCCGCTGCGCCGCTATCTCCAGTCCGGCGTCGAAACCCTCGTCGCCCGCGCCATCCTCTCCGGCGCACTCGAACCGGGCGCAACCATAACCGTCGACGAAAATAACGGCGAGCTGCTATGCCGCTGACGCGGCAACGCACGCGCACCAACCCCATCACGGGCGGCAAAGGCCGCCCGTGATTTTTCGCAGTTGACCTTCATCGGTATATGTGATATTTTCTAATAAAACCACAACATCGGCGCGGCGCGAGGCGGCGCGGCGGGGGAGGACGTATGATTATATCCGAGAAACAGCTTGGGCTGCAGAGAGAATTTCGCGAGTTTGCCGAGCGGGAGTTCACGGCGGGGCTGCTCCGCCGGCTGGACGAGAGCGGCGAATTCGATTGGGAAATATACAACAAAATGGCGCAGGCGGGGCTGATGGGCGTGACCGTTCCCGCCGAGTTCGGCGGGCGCGGCGAGGGCGCGACGGCGCATGTGCTGCTCATGGAAGAGCTTGCCCGCGTCAGCCCGGTTTTGAGCCTTTACGCCAACGGCGCAAACTCCCTCGGCTCAGGGCCGCTGCTCGCCTGCGGCAGCGCGGCTCAGCGCGCGAAATATTTGCCCGACGTCGCGTCGGGCAAAACCCAGCTCGCCTTTTGCCTGAGCGAGCCGGGCGCGGGGTCTGACGCCGGGGCGCTCGCCACCGCCGCCGTCGACGGCGGGGACTGCTATGTCCTCAACGGGCGAAAGCGCTTTGTCTCCGGCGCGCCGATGGCGGACTATGCCCTCGTTTTCGCCCGCACCGACCCCGCCGCCACGGGCAGCCGCGGCATATCGCTTTTCATCGTGGACATGCGCCTCGACGGCGTCACGCTCGGCGCGGAGGAGGACAAAATGGGCATGCGCGGCTATCCCACCTGCGACATTGTCTTTTCCGACGTGCGCGTGGCGAAAGACTGCCTGCTCGGCGAGCTTCACGCGGGCTTTGCCGCCGCAATGAAGACGCTCGACGGCGGCCGCCTCGGCATCGCGGCGCAGGCGCTGGGCATTGCGCAGGGCTGTCTCGACGAGGCCGTGGCCTACGCAAACGAGCGGAGGCAGTTCGGCAAGACCATCGGGCAATTTGAGGGCGTCGGCTTCATGCTGGCCGACATGGCCACCGAGCTTCAGGCCGCGCGCGAGCTGGTTTACTCCGCCGCCGCGCTCAAAGACGCCGACAGCCCCGACGCCCCCGCCCGCTGCGCCATGGCCAAGTATTACGCCGGGGAGATGTGCAACCGCGTCGCGTACAAGGCCATGCAGATTTTCGGCGGGTATGGATACATCAAAGGCTCGAAAATCGAACGCCTTTACCGCGACGCGCGCGTGACCAGCATTTACGAGGGCACATCGCAGATTCAGCAGCTTGTCATCTCCCGCCAGCTCCTCAAATCCGCACCCCTCCGCCCCGCTGCCGCGCCCGCCGGAGCACCCGGCGGCGCGGACGCCCACGCCGATATCGAACGCACCATGGCGGAAATCGCGCGGCGCACGGCGCGCGACGGGCGCGGCGTCGTCGTCGCCGTCGGCATGGGGATATCGTCCAACCCTCGGCGCGGTGTCGACCTCGCGGGTGAGCTTGCCGCCGCCCTCGGCGGCACGGTGTGCTGCACGCGCGACGTGTCCGACGCGCAGTGGCTGGACGCGGCACACATGATAGGCCAAACGGGCAAAACCGTCTGCCCGGCGGTGTATATCGCGCTGGGCGTGTCGGGCGCGGCTCAGCACCGCTGCGGCGTGAAGGACGCGGGGCTGGTCGTCTCCGTCAATGTTGACTCCGCCGCGCCCATGAGCGCCGAGGCCGACATCGCCCTCGCGGGCGACCTGTTCGACGTCGTCCCCGCAATGCTCGCCATTGCCAAGTCAAAATGACGCAAAAACGGAGTGCACCCGGCACTCCGTTTTGCTATGCGTAAACTTTTATAAATAATATACTATTATAAATACAATTAAATAATATTTATCTCGATGCAGCTGCCCTCGCCGAACTCCTCTTCCATGCTGCGCTTATACTCGGCGAAAAAGTCAATCGGCATCAGCGCCTGAACGCACCCGGCAAATCCGCCGCCGTGGACGCGCCACGCGCCCTTGCCCTCCAGCAGTCTGCGGCTCAGCTCCAGCCCTTGGGCGAGCTTGGTGTCGCCGGTGGCGGAGGTGATGATGTTGTTCAAAAGCTGTTCGGACGAGCGGCCGGATTGGTTCATCAGGCGCATGTAGCTCTCGCCGTCGCCGGCCTTGAGCGCGTCGCGCATCTTGGGCACGCGGTCGTTCTCCTCGAAAAAGTGCATCGCGCGGCGGACGGGGCGGTTTGCCGGGTCCCAGCCCTTGCGGTAAAAGTCCTTCGGGTCGACGTCGGCCAAAACGCCCTTGTCGAAAAAGTTCGCGATGTACACCATGTCGGCGGGAATGCGGGCGTAAGAGGTGTCAAGCCCGGTGTGGCTGCCGCCGGTGTTGGTCAGGCACATGGTCAGCCCCATGGTCGTGAAGTTGGCGTTAATCGGCTCGATTTCGCCGGTTTTGGGGTCGGCGTAAACCGTGTGACCCATGGCGCTGGCAAGCTGGCTCATCATGCCGCAGGGCTTGCCGAAATACTTGTTTTCCGCCTGCTGGCCGATGCGCGCGAGCACCACGGGTTGAACCTCGCCGTTGTTGAAAAGCTCGCTGAGCATACGCCCGGCCAAAACCGAAAACGCCGCCGATGAGCTCAGCCCCGAACCCGACGTGAGCGTGGTGCGCACACGCGCGTCAAACCCGCCCACGTTCAGCCCCAGCTCTTTGAAGCCCGCCACCACGCCGCGCACGAGCGACTTGGGCGTGCCGAACTCCGTGGTGCGCACGGTGAGGTGGTTGAGGTTGACCTCAAAGGGCTTGAAGCCCTCCGACTGAATGCGAATCATTCCCGTGCCGTTTTCCTCGCACGTGGCATAGTGGCCGAAATGCACCGCCGAGGCGAGCATTCTGCCGTTTTGATGGTCTGTATGGTTGCCGGCAAGCTCGGTCCTGCCGGGGACGAAAACCTGTTTTTTCATAATATAACCGACCCTTTTCCGCCGCAGTGCGGCGTGATTGAAACCCCAATCTTCTACAAGTATCAGAATACCCCAAACTGCCCGCAAAGTCAATCAAAAGCGGCCTGACTATGACAATGTTTTTGCACATTTCACAAATCTCTTGCGTTTGTTTCGTGCAGAAGCTATAATAAGTTTGCGAGGACTTAACGCCCCGCCCAAAGCACATTGAATCCACACCGACAAATCGGAGGAACGAATATGAAAAGTGCCAACGGCATCAACCTCACCATGCTCTGCGATTTCTATGAGCTGACGATGGGCAACGGCTATTTCGTCAGCGGCAGGCAGGACGAAATCACGTATTTTGACGTGTTTTTCCGCTCAGTGCCGGACGGCGGCGGCTTCGCCGTGGCGGCGGGGCTGGAGCAGATCATCGACTATGTCAAGAATCTGCACTTCACCGACGATGACATCGCCTATCTCCGCTCGCGCGGCATGTTCGACGAGGGCTTTTTGGCGTATCTGCGCGATTTCAAGTTCACGGGAGATATATGGGCTGTGCCGGAGGGGACGCCGATTTTCCCCATGGAGCCGGTGATAACCGTCCGCGCCCCGGCCATTCAGGCTCAGCTTTTGGAGACGTACATGCTGCTTGAGTTCAACCACCAAAGCCTCATCGCCACCAAGGCCAACCGCG
>CAZUSM010000160.1:0-3960 GCA_964623675.1 uncultured Oscillospiraceae bacterium | reverse complement strand
CCGTCGCGGTCATAGCGCATTGAACTGCGCTGAGATATGCTCACCGCGTCCTCAACGCTCACCGTGCCCTTGTCCTCGCATGCTGAAAACAGCAGCTCCACCGCGTTCACGGCCTTGCGCACGTCGCCCCCGCAGGCGGACGCGATGCGCGCCGTCACTCCGTCCTCGACCGCAAGGGGAGAGGGGAGACGCGCATTGCAAATCTCGATTGCACGCGTCACCGCGCGCTTGACCTCCTCCGGCGGCACGGGCTTGAACTCAAACACCGTCGACCGGCTCAAAATCGCGTTGAACACGCAGAAATACGGGTTTTCCGTCGTCGAGGCGATCAGCGTTATCCGCCCGTCCTCTATGAATTCCAGCAGCGACTGCTGCTGCTTTTTGTTGAAATATTGAATCTCGTCCAGGTACAAAAGCACCCCGCCGGGGGTCAAAAACGTGTCCAGCTCGTCGATGATGGCCTTGATGTCGCCGATTCCGGCGGTCGTGGCGTTCAGCTTGCGCAGAGTGCGGTTCGTCCTCTCGGCGATGATGCGCGCCACGGTGGTTTTGCCCGTGCCGGATGAGCCATAGAATATCATGTTCGGGATGCGCCCGCTTTCGATTATCCGCGTCAGCATCGCGCCCTTGCCCAAAATGTGTTTTTGCCCGACGACCTCGTCCAGCGCATGGGGTCTTATTTCATCCGCAAGGGGCTTATACATGCTTTCCATCGGCACTCTCCTTTGTCAGCTCGTTCACAACGTGTTGGCACATCAGCATTCCCGCGCTCGCCGGCACCCAAATCAGCGAACCCGGCACGCTCCTGCGCCCCGGCGGCGGGGCTTCAAGCTGTGTCGGCGTCATCGGCTCTTCCGGCGAGAACACCACCGCGTGATGCTCCACGCCCCGCGCGCGCAGCTCCTTGCGCACAACGCGCGCCAGTGCACAGCCGTAAGTCTTTGAAATGTCCGTTATCTCCAACAGCGTGGCGTCGCGCTTGTTGCCCGTGCCGAGCGCGGATATGATGGGAATGCCCCTCTCGCGGCAGGTCATGATGAGGTCAACCTTGCACGACACAAGGTCAATCGCGTCTGCCACGAAGTCATACTCGGCGAAAAACTTGTCCCTCTCCGCGGCGGTATAGCACCCCACAAGGGCGTGCACGCGGATATCCGGGTTTATCTCGCGCACGCGCGCGGCCATCACATCGGCCTTCGGCGCGTCCACCGTGGACACCAGCGCGCAAAGCTGTCGGTTGATGTTCGTTTGGCTGACCGTGTCTTGGTCAATGAGCGTCAGCTCGCCCACGCCGGAGCGCGCCAGCGCCTCCGCGCACCACGACCCCACGCCGCCCAGTCCGAACACCGCCACGTGGCTTTTATTCAGCTTTTCCATCGCCGCCGCGCCCAAAAGCATCTCGGCGCGCATAGTTTTCTCGTTCATGTCGTACCTATACAAAATCCGCCGCAAGTTAAATAACCTACGGCGGATAAATAATACTCTCTTACCCGACCAGCTTCAGCCAGTAGCCGTTCACGGGGGTGTACGGCGCCATCAGCTCGTCAAGCCAGGACTGAAGCTCGGTGGTCTTCAAATCCTCCTCGGCAATGGCGGCCGAGCAAAGCTGACCCTCGCCGACGTAGTACATCACGTGGTAGCCCGCGTAAGCGCTGCTCTCGCCGTAGACGATGGCGGTGTCGCCATGCTTGTGCTTGGCAAAGCAGAACTCGTCAAACTCCTCGACCATCTGGTTCTTGCGCACGGCGTCATAAAGCCCGCCGTTGGTGTTCGAGCCTGCGTCCTCGGAGTTGGCATCTGCCATTACCGCAAAGCTTTCCTCGGTGGCCTCGCCGGCTTTCCACTCGGCGAGAAGCTCCTCGGCGCGCGCCTTGGCCTCGGCCTTGGCAGCGTCCGTGTATTCGCCGTTCTCGTCGGCCTCGGCCTTCACGAGGATGTGGCGCACCTGCGCGAGCTTATAGTTGTTGTCCTCGCGTGCGACGAATGCCACGACGTAGAACCCGTCATTCGAGGCGTTTGCGCACACGGTCGCGTCGCCGCTCTTGCGCGCGGAGTCCATCATCCACTCCTTGTAAGAGGCGAGGGCGCTGCCGACGGTGGCGGCGTTGTGGGTGGCGGTGCTGTCGGCGTCGACGGTGGCAACGGCGGCATTGAGGCGCGCCTCAACGTCCTCGTCCTCGCCCTGTTCGTAGGCGGCGAGAATCTCGTTTGCCTTGGCCTCGGCGGCGGCGACGGTTTCATCGGTCACGGTGTCGTTGCCGTCCTCGCCGGTCACCTTCTCTGCGGAGACATAGTAGTAAACATAGTCAAAATAATCCTGCTCGCCGTTGTAGCTTGCGTAATGCTCGCTCAGCTCTTTCGCGGAGTATTCAAGAGAATCGACGTAAGCCTCTGCGGCCTTGTTCGCCAGCGACCCGGCATAGCCGAACTCGCGCGCGATGTCGGTTGTCACGGCGTTGCCGTAGTTTGCCGCGAGGAAGTTGTCCGCGCTGGAGAAGCCCTGCAACGTGGCATAAGTGTCGAGCGTGGTGACGTCCTCGTCGACCGTGGCCTTTTCCTCGGCAGTCAGCTCAAGGCCGTTTGCCTCGGCATAGTCGGTCAGCGCCTTGGTCTGAACCAGCTGGCTGAGTGCCGCGTCGATGAAGTAATCGCGCCAAGTGCCGCCGTCGGTCATGGAGCATGCCTGCTTGTCAAGCCCGGTCAGCCCCGTGGAGCTGTCCAGCCCGAAGATGGAGGCATAGCTGCCGTATTGGTTTATCCAGTAGTAATACTGGCTGCCGTATTGATAGTTGATTTCGGCGGGGGAGTAGCTTTCGTCGCCCACGGTCACGGCGGTGGTGTGCTTGTAAAGATAGCCGGAGTCGAGGAAAAGAATCGCGGCGATGAGAAGCACGACGAGAATCGTGCCTATCGTCCAGCGGCGCTTGCTCTGCGCCTTTTTCTTGGCCTCTTCCTGTGCGGCGAGGATTTTCTTGTCAGTCCCGGCCTCGCGGGCGGCCTGACGGAGTTTCTTTTCGCTTGATGCGCTCATTATGTGTCATCCTTTTTCACAATAGTAATAAAACAGCCAAAGTATTATAACTCAATCTCCCGCGCGAATCAAGCAAAATTATGCATTTGCCCCGCTTTTGCGAAAAAATCTTTACCGCGCGTTCACAATGCGCCGCGAATAATCGCCCTCCGCGTGTTCTAATCCTGCCCCGGCGGGCATATATTGAATATGTTGATTCGATAATCAAGCGGGCAAGGGCGCAGCGCCCCCCGCTTGCGGCAAGGAGGAGAGACATACGGAACACGACATCGACGATTTCATCTTCGGCGACTACGACCCCGGCCCCAGCGGCCGATGACAACAGCGCAAACAGGCACTGCCCGAAAAGCCGGGCAGTGCCTGTCATGCTTGTGCCGCGCGGAGGCTTATGCCTCCGTAACTATGCGATTGAGCACGTGGCGGCAGCGTTCCTTGTTGTATATCACGGGCACGGAGTATATCACAAGGGCTTCGGCCATGGCGCGCTTGATTATTTCGTCGAAGTCCTTCTCCTCGATGAAATCAAACCCCGTGGGCAGCCCCATGCGCTTGTTCATCGCGCGTATTGCGGCGATGAAGGCCTTGGCCTTTTCGCTCTCACTGCCGCTGTCCTTCACGCCGGTGATTTCGGCCAAGTGCGCAAGCTGCGGGTAAACGGCCTCGCCGTAATCCTCCAGCACTATGGGCAGAATCACGGAGTTTGCCAGCCCGTGCGCTGTGCCGTATATGCCGCCGACGGCGTGCGCAATTGCGTGGACATAGCCGACTGCGGCGCGGTTGAAGGCCAAGCCCGCCTGATAAGAGGCCATCAGCATCTGCTCGCGCGCTTCAATGTCGTTGCCGTCGGCGTAGGCTCTCTCAAGGTAACGGAATATTTTCACCACGGCGTCCTCGGCGTTTCGGTTGGATTCATTGGTGTTGTAGTTCCA
>CAZUSM010000159.1:3850-3974 GCA_964623675.1 uncultured Oscillospiraceae bacterium | reverse complement strand
TCAACGCCCATGTGGCCGGCCTGCTTCTTGCCCGGGAAAATGCGGGAAGGATCGGTGCTCGAGCCCATGGAACCTGCATGACGGTGGACAGGGCCGCCGCCGTGGCTCATCGGGGTGCGACCCT
>CAZUSM010000159.1:0-3840 GCA_964623675.1 uncultured Oscillospiraceae bacterium | reverse complement strand
GGCGTAGCCGTGACCCTTGCTCGTGCCGGTGACGTCAACCTTGTCGCCCTCGGCGAACATGTCGGCCTTGACGGTGTCGCCGACTTCCAGCTTGCTGCTGTCCTCAAGACGGAACTCCTTGAGGTGCTTGACCATGCCCACGCCGGCCTTTTCGAGGTGGCCTTTTTCGGGCTTGGTGAGCTTCTTCTCGGCCACTTCTTCGTAGCCGAACTGGACTGCTTCATAGCCTTCCTTTTCCTTGGTCATCTTCTGCACGACCACGCAGGGGCCGGCTTCAATGACGGTGACGGGAATGACCTTGCCAGTCTCGTCGAAGATCTGCGTCATGCCGACCTTCTTGCCAATGATGGCTTTCTTCATTGTATTTCCTCCTATCGGTTATTGGTTGCCTCGCTTAGCCCGGAGTCGCGCCCCGTCCAGAGGCTGGCAACTTAACCCGTCCGCATACGCAAGCTGCGGACAATGGGTCTTAAACTTGTTTTACCGGTCTATAACCGGCGCTGGGGTAGTTTTGCTGGGATTTGCCTTAATCAGAGCTTGATCTCGATCTCAACACCTGCAGGAACTTCAAGGCTCATCAGTGCCTCAACAGTCTTCTGGTTGGGGGACATGATGTCGATGAGGCGCTTGTGGGTGCGGCGCTCAAACTGCTCGCGGCTGTCCTTGTACTTGTGAACGGCACGGAGGATCGTGACGATCTCGGTCTTGGTGGGCAGGGGGATGGGGCCGGAAACCTTGGCATCGGTGCGCTTTGCAGCGGCGACGATGGTCTCGGCGGCCTTGTCGATGAGCTGATGATCGTAGGCCTTGAGGCGGATGCGGATCATGTTCTTGTTGCTGGTGCTTGCCATGTGATTTCTCCTTCTTGTTTTGTACGTTTTCTCGGCGGCATTGGCTCCGCCATCATTATGCGTACACTTGAAGCCCGGATTTCTTATACACACAACCGTGCGTATCAGGCCGCGTCCGAAAAACAAACCGGCTTGTACTTGTACAGCCGGTCCTATCCTCCGTCCGCGCGATATACGCGTATATAAGATAGGCTTCAGCCGCCCGATTTCACGCCGGAATCCCGACGCCGGACATACTCCACGGAAGTTACCTCATCATTTGAGCAATCTCCCGCTTCATCGCATAATACGCCCATGCTCACGCACACGCGCCATATAAATATACCAGCCCCACGCCTATATGTCAAGCACTTTTTTCGCAAAATTTCAATAATATTTTCCGCCCCGCCGTTGCCCTCGCGCGGCTCTCGCCGCGCAGGGCAAAACCCACTGCACCCCGTTGCCCTGCGCGCCCCGGCGCGCACGGCAAAACCCACTGCACCCCGTTGCCTTGCGCGCCCCGGCGCGCACGGCAAAACCCCGCCGGCACAAAAGCACCGGCGGGGCTGTGGTGTACTATTATTACTATTATAATATAGTAGGCATCAGGACAAATTCAACCTTTGCTTGAGCGCGTCCTGCAGCACCTGAGAGAAGTTGACGTTGTGCTCCATCGCCGCCGCGTTCAGCCATGCCGGGAGCGTGACCGTTCTGTTGATTGACCTGTTCACCCGCGCCTGACGAATCGACGGCATGTATGCGTCCACCAGCACGGTTCTCTCGTTCCCCTCGACCTTTATCGCGCTGAGCGCCGAGGGCTTTGGTATTGCCTCGCCGTCCTCTTCCATGCCGCACATCGTTATCCCCAGCAGCTCGCGCGCCGACAACAGCGCGTCGTCCTCGTCCGTGCCGCTTGTCGCCACGTCGAGGTCGGGGAACACGACCGCAATCTCTTCCCCCTCTTCATACGAAAACACAGCCGGGTAAAAGTAGCGTTCGGGTTTGTTCTTCATTTGAAATCAACACCTCGTTTCAAACTATCAGGAGGGGTCAGGGCTTAGCGGAAGCTAAGACCTGACTGTCTTTCAATGCTGTCGAGAGTTTTTCGCGGAATATCCTTGCACGGGTATTTCACCGTCACGCGTCCGGGCTTTTGAGGATGCTTGTATTGGCGATGGCTGCCGACCACATTGACCTCATACCACCCGTCAGCAAGCAAGGCCGCTATGACCTCTCTTGCCGACCAGCTTCTCAATACTATTCCCTCCTGACGCTATCATTATAACAAATATAATTATATTTGTCAACGCTCATTCCGACATGCTTATATGCCGCAAAAAACGGACTGCGCCGAATCGGCACAGTCCGTTTGACGGATGCTTTATAAAGTTTACTTCGCGTAATCCACGGCCTTGGTTTCGCGCAGGAGGTGAACCTTTATCTGGCCGGGGTAGGTCAGCTCGTCTTCGATCTTCTTGGCGATGTCGCGGGCGAGCAGAACCATCTGATCCTCGCTGACGTCTTCGGGCTTGACCATGATGCGTATCTCGCGCCCGGCCTGAATGGCGTAGGAGCTGGCGATGCCGGGGAAGCTCTTGGACACTTCTTCGAGCTTTTCGAGACGCTTGACGTAGTTTTCGATGTTCTCGCGGCGAGCACCGGGGCGGGAGGCGGAAATCGCATCCGCCGCCTGGACGAGGCAGGCCACAACCGTGTGCGGCTCGACGTCGCCGTGGTGTGCCTCGATGGCGTGAATGACGGCCTCGTTCTCTTTGTACTTGCGCGCGATGTCCACGCCGATGGTGACGTGGCTGCCCTCGACCTCGTGGTCAATGGCCTTGCCGATGTCGTGCAAGAGGCCGGCGCGCTTGGCGGTTGCCACGTCCACGCCCAGCTCGGACGCGAGCAGCCCCGCGATGTGCGACACCTCTATTGAGTGGTTGAGCACGTTCTGGCCGTAGCTCGTGCGGTATTTCATGCGGCCGAGGAGCTTGACAAGCTCCGGGTGCAGGCCGTGGATGTTGGTTTCAAACACGGCGCGCTCGCCCTCGGCCTTTATCGTGGCGTTCACCTCGCGCTGAGCCTTGGCGACCATTTCCTCGATGCGCGCCGGGTGGATGCGCCCGTCCTGAATCAGCTTTTCAAGCGCGATGCGCGCGACCTCGCGGCGCACCGGGTCGAAGCTGGACACGGTGATGGCCTCCGGCGTGTCGTCGATTATCAAATCGCAGCCGGTCAGCGTTTCGATCGAGCGGATGTTGCGGCCCTCGCGGCCGATGATGCGGCCTTTCATCTCGTCGTTGGGGAGTGGTACGACGGAGACGGTGATTTCGCTGGCGTGGTCGGCGGCGCAGCGCTGAATCGCCGTGGCGATAATCTCTCTTGCGCGCTCGTCGGCCTCGTCCTTGAACTGCGCCTCGACCTCTTTGATTTTCACGGCCATCTCGTGTGTCACCTCGTCGCGGACGTTGGCGATGAGATAAGCCTTGGCCTCCTCGATGGAGAAGCCGGAGATTTTTTCAAGCATTTCGAGCTGGCTCTTTTTGACGAGAGCAATCTCCTTTTGCTGAGCCTCGGCCGCGGCGATTTTGCCGTTTAGAGTCTCGCTCTTTTTCTCCACCGCGTCAACCTTGCGGTCAAGCGTTTCTTCCTTCTGCTGCAAGCGGCGCTCCTGCTTTTGCAGCTCGGCGCGGCGCGTCTTTTCCTCCCGCTCATACTCCGAGCGAGCCTTGTGTATTTCTTCCTTTGCCTCTACGAGAGCCTCGCGTTTCTTGCTCTCTGCACTTTTTATTGACTCATTTATTATACGTTTGGCCTCTTCCTCCGCGCCTGCGATCTCCCTCTCGGCGACCTTTTTGCGGTAGACGATGCCCAGTATAAACCCTATAGCCGCGAACACGACTATTATAACGATCCATAAAGGCGTTGGCATAGTAAGTAAACACACCTCCATTCCATAAGAATTTTTTGGTGGTTTAACCGTATTTAGATATTGTATCTAAATAAAGAC
>CAZUSM010000158.1:0-3993 GCA_964623675.1 uncultured Oscillospiraceae bacterium | reverse complement strand
CTTTGAGTTTTTCGCGGGTTTCTTGGGCGTCGTTGTGGAAGACTATGCCGTGGAGGCCGACGCGTTCGGCGGCCTCGATGTTGATGGTGGCGTCGTCGACGAAGACGCATTCTTCGGGCGTGAGGTTGAACTTGGCGCACATCAGCTCATATATCTCGCGTTCGGGCTTGACGAGCTTGACGTCGGCGGAGATGAGCGTGCCGTCAAAGCACTCGCTGCCCGGAACGCGCGGCCAATACTCGTGCTGGCGATAGCTGGCGTTGGAGAGGAGATAGACGCCGTACCCCGCCGCTTTCAGGTCTTTGACGAGCTGCGCCATGCCGGGGATGGGAATGATGGGTCTGTCCCACGCGTCGACCAGGCTGTGCACGGCCTCGTGCAGGCGTTCGGGGACGTGGGTGCACATGCTGGCGGCGGCCTCGGACTCGGTCATCGAGCCTCTGTCCATCCGCGCCCACTCGACGGAGAGATAAACATTGTTGAGCAGGATGCGCCTGTCCTCGCCCTGCGCGCCGACCGCGTCGAGAAAGCGGTCGCGGTCAAAGGCGAGGAGGACGTTGCCCATGTCGAAAATGACGTTTTTGATCATACGATTTTGACCTTGCCCTTGGTGAGGCGGAACACCACCACAAGAGAGATTATCGTGGTGACCGTGAGGATGGTGGCGAGGGCGGCGGCTGTGCCGTCGCTCATGCGGACGACCTCTTGATAAATCGCGACGGCGATGGTGGAGGTCTTGCCGGAGTAGAGCATGATGGAGCTGGACAGCTCATTGATACACGTAATCCAGCTCAAAACCGCGCCGGACATGATGCCGGGGAGCATCATGCGAGCCGTGACGGTGAAGAAGGTCTTCATGGGCGAGACGCCGAGGTTGATGGACGCTTCTTCAATGAACGGATCCATTTGGTATAGGAACGCGCTGCCGGATCGGACTGTGTATGGCAGTTTTCGGACGACATAAGAGATTATCATGATGGCCGATGTACCCACGAGGATGATGGGCTTGCGGTTGAAGGCCACGATGAGGCCGATACCGAGAACCGAGCCGGGGATGACATACGGGAACATGATGAGCGTGTCGATGAGATTGGCGACCTTGCCCTTCTTGCGGACGAGGATATACGACACGAGGATGCCGACGATGATGATGAACACAATGGCCACGAGGGAGAACACGTAAGTGTTGGTGATGTTGCGGCCAAGGCGGGACATGATGGAGCGATAGTTGTTGAGGTTGATGCCCTTGACCATGCCGGAGAAGCTGCGCTCAACAAAGGACTGGCAGACGACAACAATCTGCGGCAGGAACGCAAGCGCCACGACGATGTAAATAGGCAGGGACACCCAAAAACGCTTGCTGCCGTGAAGCTGGGTCTCCTGAGGCGGGCGAAGCGAGCTCATCATATAATTGCGCTTGTCCACGACGAGCTTTTGCACCGCGAGCATGGCCAGCGAGCAGCACACGATGATGACCGACAGCGCCGAGGCCATGTACGGGTCGGTCGCACTTTCGGACATATACTCATTGTAAACCAGCACGGGCAAAACGGTGTAGCCCTCGCCCAAAAGCATGGGCGTGCCGAAGTCGGCAAGGCAGGTCATGAACACCATGATGCACCCGGCGAGAATCGACGGGAGAATGACGGGCAGAGTGACCGTCCATATACGGCGCAGCTTGCTCATGCCGAGGTTTTCCGCGGCCTCCTCAAGCGAGGAGTCGATGCTGTTCATCGCGCCGGAGGTGTAAAGATAAATATACGGGAAAAGGTGCAGGGTGAAAACGAAGATGATGCCGCCGCGGCCGTAAATCGTCGGGGCAACGAGGCCGAACTTGGCAAAGAGCTTGGCCAGCAGACCCGCACGGCCGAGCAGGACAATCCACGAGTACGCGCCGATGAAGGGCGGGCTCATGAGGCTCATGATGATGAAAATGTGCAGAATCTTTTTGCCGGGGATATTATAGCGCGTCATAAGATACGCGATGGGGACGCCGACGATGGTGGTGGTGAACACCGTGGCGAAGCACACCACCATGGAGCGCAGGAGGGTCTGATAATAATAGGGCTTGGTGAAAAAGCGCTGGAAGTTATAAAGCGTTATGCCCTCGACCTTGTTGGAAAACACGCTCTTGGTGAGAATCGTGTAAAACGGATAGACGATGAAAAGGCACATCGCAAGAATCACGAACAGCTTTGTGAAAAACCAAAAATCCGGCTTCCACTTGGCTTTGAGGCGTTTATTCACAGGCTGAGCACCTCCTCATTGGCATCGTAAAGGCTGATGCGCAGGGGGTCGAAGCTCAGGTGCACTTCCTCGCCATCATTGTGGACGGTGGTGGTGTCCTTGGTGTATTCATTGACGATGAGGTTTTGGCCGTCGTCAAGCTGGACTTCGTACTCGATGTAGTCACCGAGGAAGGTGGAGAACAGGATTTTGCCGGGCATGCCCTCATCGGAGAAGAAAAGCTGCTCCGGGCGGGCGGAGATTTTGGCCTTGCCGGTGTAGTCGCGGCTGACGGGGACGGAGATGTCAAGCTCATTTTTGATGAGGACGTCGGCCACGCCGTTTTTGGTGGTGACTTCGCAGTCGAGGAAGTTGCTCACGCCGATGAAGCCCGCGACGAACGGGTTTTGGGGCTTTGCATAAATCTCGTTGGGAGTGCCGATTTGCATGATGTGGCCGTCCTTCATGACGGCGATGCGGTCGGAGATGGCGAGCGCCTCTTCCTGGTCATGGGTGACGTAAATGGTGGTGATGCCGAGGCGGCGCTGGAGCTTTTTGATGACGGAGCGCATCTGCACTCTCAGCTTCGCGTCAAGGTTGGACAAAGGCTCGTCCATCAAAAGGACGCTCGGCTCGATGACGAAGGCGCGGGCGAGCGCGACGCGCTGCTGCTGGCCGCCGGAGAGCTCGTTGGGCTTTCTGTCGGCAAGGTGAGAAATCTGCACCAGCTCCAGCGCCTCATCAACGCGGGGGGCAATTTCCTTGGCGGGAATCTTGCGCGCTTTCAGGCCGTAGGCCACGTTTTCGCGCACGGTCAGGTGCGGGAAAATGGCGTAATTCTGGAACACCATGCCGATGTCGCGCTTGTGCGCGGGCACGTCGTTGATGCGCTTGTCGCCGAAGTAAAAGTCGCCGCCCTCGATGGAGTTGAAACCGGCGATCATGCGCAGAAGCGTCGTCTTGCCGCAGCCGGACGGGCCGAGAAGCGTGAAAAACTCACCCTCGCGGATGTCCAGCGAAACGCCATTCAAGGCGGTGAAATCCCCGTAACGCTTGACCGCGTCCTTGATTATAACCTGATTGCTCATACATTGCCCTCCGTGATTTGTATTGGAATGAAATTATTAAATTACGGTTCAAATAAACGCCGAAATGCCCTCTCCGGCGTTTATTTCAGCCGTAGTCGCCGTTAGCTTTAATACCGCAAGGAGGCACCACAAGTGGTGCCTCCCACGGTAAAAAAGACTGAGTAACCGAAGGTGAAATCAGCCGACGGTCAGGTCGTTGAACTTCTCCTTGATGGCGTCTCTGTTGTTGGCGGCGTAGGCAAAGTCGTAAGTGCCGACGTTGCACTGGTCGAGGGAGACAAGACCCTGCGGCTCAACATCGGAGCGGACGGGGCGGCGTGCCCAGTCGGCGTTCTGCGCACTCTGGCACTCGGCGCTGGTCACGAAGTCGATGAAGAGCTTGGCGTTCTCTTCATTGGGGCAGCCCTTGATGAGAGCAACACCATCGGGAACGGCGGAGTTGGCTTCGGGGTAGACATAGCCGATGTTGGGGTCGTCATTGTAGAGGACAGCGGACTTCTCGATGGTGACGCCGAGGGCGTACTCACCGGAGGCAACGAGCTTGTGGCAGTTGCCGGAGGAATCCTGCAGCTTGCCGTCGAGGTTGGCGATGAACTTCTCGACGAGAGCCCAGCCCTCGTCAACAGTGGGCTGGCTGAAGAGCATGGTGCAAAGCTGGGTGTAAGCAGAGCCGGACTTG
>CAZUSM010000157.1:0-3997 GCA_964623675.1 uncultured Oscillospiraceae bacterium | reverse complement strand
ATCAACGGCAGCTTCGGGCGTTGGTGCCTCGTGCTGGTCACGGCGGGCGGGCTTTCCAACTGCCTTGACCGCGTGCTGTACGGGTACGTGGTGGACATGTTCAAGCTCGACATTCTGCCGGAATTCGCGGTGTTCAACGTGGCGGATATTTTCATCACCGTGTTTGCACTGCTGTTTATTGTGTACATCATCTTCGGCAATGAGGACAAAAAGGCCGAGGAGGACGAGTTCGACGAGCTGGACGATGAGGACGCCGACCGCGAGCCGCTTCGTCTGGGGCTGAAAAAGAACCGCAAGACCGCCGATGCCGACTTTGACCGCGCCGAGCGTCCCGCGCGCGAGCGCGCCGCAGAGTCCAAGGCGAGAAAATACCGCGCCGACGATGACGAGGACGAGGTCACCTCGCCCCGCTTCGGCCTCGGCAAGCGCGCCGCCGCCCCGGCGGACGGCGCACCGCGCAAAACCGCCGCTGCCGCCTCCGGCGCAGTCGGTGCGGCGGCGGGCACGTCCCGCCAGGGCGTGAACCGCCCGGCCGCCAAGCGCACCGCCGAGGATAATTCCCCCGCCGCGCGCCGTGAGCGCGCTTTGGAGGGCTTCGGGCCGAAGCAGAGTGCTGCCGCGCAGGTTCAGCAGCGCAACAGACAGCAGAAAACCCGCTATGAAGAGGATTTCGAGCAGTACAAGGCCGCGCACCCGGAGCTCAATGAACGCCCGGCACGCAAAACCGCCGCCAAGCCCGCCGCTTCCTCTTACGACAGCACCGATCCCTTCGCCGAGTGGGAGCGCGCCAATGCCCGCGTCGAGTCCGGCCGCACCTCGGGTGCCACCGCGCGCGCCATGGGCGTCGAGCCGTCGAAGCCCGCCAAGTCCGCCGAGGCGGACACCGCCGCGCGCTACGCCGCACCTGCGGCAAAGCCCGCACCCAAGCCGGCAAGCGCGCCCAAGCCCGTCGCCGACACGACCGACGACTTCTCGCTCGACGATATACTCAACGAGTTCAAATAATGGACGAGAACATTCTCTTTGTCACGGCACAGGAGAGCGGCGACCGACTCGACGCTCTCCTTGCCTATACGCTGCCGGACTTGACGCGCTCGGCCGCGCAGCGGCTGATTGACGCCGGGGCGGTCACGCTCGGCGGCGCGGCACTGAAAAAGAATTACCGCACCCGCGCCGGGGATGAATACGCCGTGGCGATGCCGAGCGTGAGCGAGGTGCCGCTAGTGGCGCAGGATATTCCGCTTGACGTGGTGTACGAGGACGCGGACGTCATCGTTGTCAACAAGCCGCGCGGCATGGTCGTCCATCCCGCGCCGGGGCATCCGGACGGCACGCTCGTCAACGCGCTTATGTTTCGGTGCGGCGAGAGTCTGTCCGGCATCGGCGGCGAACGCCGCCCGGGCATCGTCCATCGCATTGACAAGGACACCTCCGGGCTCATCATCGCCGCGAAAAACGACGCGGCGCATCAGGCACTGTCGGCGCAGCTTGCCGACAGGAGCCTGTCGCGCGTATATGAGGCCGTGGTGCGCGGCAGACTGCGCGACGACGAGGGCACGATTGACCGCCCCATCGGCCGTCACCCGACAGACCGCAAGCGCATGGCAGTCACGGCGGCAAGCTCCCGCCCGGCGCGCACCGATTGGCGCGTCATCGCGCGCTACAACGGCTATACCCACGTCGAATGCCGCCTGCACACCGGGCGCACGCACCAAATCCGCGTGCACATGGCCTCCGTCGGCCACCCGCTGCTCGGCGACTTCACCTATGGCGCGCCGAGCCCGGACAAGGGCTTGGAAGGGCAGTGTCTGCACGCCCGGCGGCTTAAATTCATCCACCCCACGACGGGCAAGCCCGTCGAGCTTGAAACGCCCCTGCCGGATTATTTCGCCGATGTGCTCGCGCACCTCGGCAACGAAATCGGATGAAAACAGTGTGATTTTATCTTCCAATACGTCAAATAAGGCGTTTTTTCAATTGAAAAAATACATATACGGAGGAATTACAATGGACAGCAGGAAAATCGTGCGCATAGTCCTTGCCGTTGCACTGCTCGCGCTCGTGGTGGGCGTGGTGGTGTTCGCGGTGAACCTCGTCAAGGGGCTCATCGGCGGCGCGTTCAATCTCATTCTCGGCGTCGTCACCGTTATTGCGATGGTGGCAATTGTGGCGTGGATGTTCTGGTTTGCCGCGCGCAATAAATAACCCCGCCGATTCCGGCGCATAATATCAACAATCACAACAAAACGGAGGATCGACCCATGGCAAACAAGTATACCGGCACACAGACCGAGCAGAATCTGCGCACCGCCTTTTCAGGCGAAAGCGAGGCGCGCAACAAGTACACGTACTTCGCCTCCAAGGCCAAGAAGGACGGCTTTGAGCAGATTGCCGCCCTGTTCCTGAAGACCGCGGACAACGAGAAGGAGCACGCCAAAATGTGGTTCAAGGAGCTCCAGGGCATTGGCAGCACCGCCGAGAATCTGTCTGCTGCTGCCGAGGGCGAAAACTACGAGTGGACCGATATGTACGAGGGCTTTGCCAAGACCGCCGAGGAGGAGGGCTTCCCCGAGCTTGCCCAGAAATTCCGGCTGGTGGCGGCCATTGAAAAGCACCATGAGGAGCGCTACCGTGCCCTGCTGCACAATGTGGAGGCCCAGGAGGTCTTCGCCAAGAGTCAGGTGAAGGTATGGGAGTGCCGCAACTGCGGCCATATCGTGGTAGGCGAAAAGGCTCCCGACGTTTGCCCCGCCTGCGCCCATCCCCAGGCCTATTTCGAAGTCCACGCGGAGAATTATTGATTTTTGTGAAAAAGGCACCGCCCAAGTGGGCGGTGTCTTTTGAAATTTGCGAATAATTCTGGAAGGCTTGGCAAACACTACCTGTGAAATCCTTGGATTTTGGAGGTATCTTATGTTGCCAAGAAAAATGCTTTATCTGCTGGCGGTGGTGCTGTGCCTGGGAGCACTGCCGGTGTCCGCCCAGGAAATGGAATGCTTTTCCCAGGAGGCCCTGCCAGAGGAGATGACTGGCCTCATGCTCTGCGATGTCCCCCAGGAGGGCCTGCATCTGGGCAGCCGGATGCTACGTGCTGGGGATGTGCTGACGGCGGAGCAGGCGGCCCGGGTGACCTTTGCGGGGGAACCGGAGGAGCTGGAATATCTGCCCATTTTCGCAAGCGGTGCCGGGGAAAAAGCGGTGCTGACCATCGGGAAAAAGGAAAGCCCTCCCGTGGCGGAGGATTCGGCTGCGGAGACCTATCAGAATATGCCCATCACGGGAAAGCTCAAGGTATCCGGGGAGAATCTGACCTACACCGTCACCCGGCCCTGCAAGCGGGGCAGCGTGGAGCTAAACCCTGACGGCACCTTCACCTACACCCCCAAGAAAAATAAGGTGGGCATCGATTCCTTCACCTACACTGCCGCCGGGGCGGACGGGAAACCCTCCCGGGAGGCCACGGTGACCATCACCATTTTGAAGCCCAAAGACGACACCCAGTACACCGATACCCGGGAGCTACCCTGCCGGTTTACGGCCCAGTGGCTGAAAAATACCGGCATCTTCACCGGGGAGACCATCGGGGAGAACCTGTGCTTCGGGCCGGAGAAGGCCGTGACCCGGGGGGAATTTGTGACCATGCTGGTGAAGACCCTGGACATTCCCGTGGACGAGACCCTTCGGGCACAGGGGTATACCGATGAGATTCCCACCTGGCTCCAGCCCTTCCTGGCGGCGGCTCAGCGGGCCGGGGTGACGGCGGCGCTGAAGAGCAAGGAGACCTTCGGGGCAGCCACGGAAATCACCGCCGGGGAGGCGGCCAGCCTGGTAAATGCCGCCCTGGACGGCACGCTGGAAGCCATGGCGGAGCTGGAGGGTTCCCCCGAAGCCATTCTGACCCGTGCCCAGGCCGCCGAAATTCTCTACCAGGCGGCGAAAGCAGAATAATGCGCCAAGGGCGGCCCGCTATGGGCCGCCCTGTTGGTTATTCCCGGGT
>CAZUSM010000156.1:0-4025 GCA_964623675.1 uncultured Oscillospiraceae bacterium | reverse complement strand
GAAAGGGGAGTGGCACATGCGCAAGCTCGCGATTGGGGCGGCGGGGTTTTCCGCCGCTGTGTTTTGCGCGTGTTACCTGCTTTCTCCCCGGCTGTCGCTGCTGTTCGCCTGCGTCGCGGCGGCGCTCGGCGCGCTTACGCTTTTTCGCCGAGGCCGAATCAGCCTCGCCGCGCGCATCGTGCTTTTTGGCGCGGCGTTCGGCTTTGTGGCCTTTGCCGTGCACAGTGCGCGCACTACCGTCCCCGCCCGTGCCCTTGACGGCGAAACCTTGACACTCACCGCCGTCCTGCTCGATTATCCGGATGTTTATGACGATTATTGCCGCGCCGAGGTCAGGCTCGACGACTCGGCGTCGAGGCTCAAGGCCGTGCTCTATGGCGCCAAGGCTCAGCTTGCCGACGCCGAGCCGGGGCAGACGCTCCGCCTCACCGCGCGTCTGCGCGCGGCGGATACGCGCTACGGCGAGGATTATGATTATTATAACTCGCGCGGGATTTACCTCGTGGCAAACGCCAAGGGCGAACTGACCCTCGGCGAGGCGAGCCGCTCGCCGAAATACTGGCCACAGCGTGTGCGGCATTGGCTCTCCGCGCGCATGGACGAAATTTTCCCCGCAGACACTGCGCCCTTCATGCGCTCGGTGCTCCTCGGCGACAAGAGCGGGCTTTATGACTGCACGGCGGAGTACACCGCGCTCAGCCGCGCCGGCTTCATGCACATCGCGGCGGTGTCGGGCATGCACATATCGTTTCTCGTCGCGTTTTTGCAGGTGTTCCTCGGCAGAGGGTGCAAAAGCGCGCTTGTTTGCATTGCGCTTATATGGTGCTTTGTGCTCGTCACGGGGCTGCCGCCGTCTGCCGTGCGCGCGGGGTTTATGCAGAGCTTGCTGCTTTTCGCGCCGGTTGTCCGGCGCGAAAACGACTCTCCCACCTCGCTTTCCACCGTCCTCGCGCTCGTGCTGCTCGAAAACCCGCATGCCGCCGCGAGCATCAGTCTCCAGCTCTCGTTCGGCGCGGTCGCGGGGATTTATCTTTTCTATGACCCCATCAGCTCCGTCCTCCTCTCGCTTTTTCGCGATGAGGCCGCGCAGGAGCGCTTTCAAAAGCCGGTGGGCGTGGTGTCGTGCTCGTTGGCCGTCATGGCGGCGACGATGCCGCTGTGCGCGCTGCATTTCGGCTATGTCTCCGTCCTCTCTCCGCTGATGAACGCGGCGGCGCTGTGGGCGGCGTCGCTGTGCTTTTGCGGTGCGCTCGCCTCGTGCGCGTTGTCGCTGGTGTGGGGCGGGCTCGGTGTGGCGGTGGCGTGGGTGTTCTCGTGGGCGGCGCGGTACGTTTTCCTCGTGGCGCGGCTCATCTCCGCCGTGCCCTTTGCCGTGCTGTATCTTGACAGCGCCGTGGCCGTCGTTTGGCTTGTGCTGTGCTATGTTTTCTTTGTCGGCGCGCTGTTCACGCGCCTTTCCGCCGCCCGTCGGCTGCTTTATCCCTTGGCGCTTTCGGCGATTACGCTGGCCGCGGCGTTCGGCCTCATGCGCCTTGACACGGCGCAGGGGCGCGGCACGGCGGCGGTGCTCGACGTCGGGCAGGGGCAGAGTATCTGCGTGCTGTCCGGCCGCGCGGCCGTGATGGTCGACTGCGGCGGCGGGGCGAAGCTGAGCGACGCCGGGGAAACTGCGGGCGCGTATCTCCTCAATCGCGGCCACACGACGCTTGACGCGCTTGTGCTGACGCATCTGCATGCCGACCACGCAAACGGCGTGGAAAAGCTGATGGAGCTTGTGCGCGTGCGCTATCTTATCTTGCCCGCCGCGCCGAACGATGATGACAAGCTCCATGAGCCGATTCTCGCCGCCGCCTCGCGCCACGGCACCGAGGTCGTCTATCTTGCCGAGGACATGAATCTCGAAGCCGACGGCATCCGCGTCGCGCTCTACGCGCCGGGCGAGACCGGCGACACGAACGAGCGCTGTCTCATGTGCCGCGTGTCGCTGGGCGAATTTGACATGATGATCACGGGCGACGCGCCGAAAAAGGCGGAGGACGAACTGGTCATGACGCACGATGTTCACGGCGTTGAGGTCTATGTCGTCGGCCATCACGGCTCAAAGTATTCAAGCGGCGACGCGCTTTTGTCCGCCCTCGGCGCGGACACCGCGGTCATCAGCGTGGGCTACAACAGCTACGGCCACCCCACCGAGGAAACACTTGAACGCCTCGCCGCTTACGGTTATAATGTGTACAGAACGGATATTGACGGACGCGTCGAGCTGCGCGTGAGGTGAATTATGGCAAAACGCACTACAAAGGACGATAAAAAGCTCAGCTATGCCCAAGAGGTGAAAAAGCTGAAAGCCGAAGGGCCGCAGAGGCTGTATTTGCTCTACGGGCCGGAGGATTATCTGCGCGAGCAGTTCTTGCTCCTGCTCAAAACCACCTGCCTCCCGGAGGGGGAGGACAGCTTCAGCTATAAGCGCATGGATGGGGCGGAGCTTGATTTGCAGGAGCTTGCCGGGGCGATTGACGCCGTGCCCTTCATGAGCGAGCGCAGCTTTGTCGAGGTTCGCGGCGCGGACATCAACAAGGTCAAGGACGGCGACACCGCCGCGCGCATCCTCTCCGACATTCCGGATTACTGCACCCTCGTCTTTGTCCAAAACGCGCAGTTTGAGCCGGACGGACGCACCAAGTTTATAAAAGCCGTGCGCGAACACGGCTATGAGATGCGCTTCACCCAGCAGTCGCAGGGTCAGCTTGTCGATTGGGTCAGCCGCCGCTTTGCCGCGGCGGGCAAAAGCGTGGATTTGGAGGCCGTCCAGCGCCTGATTTTCATCAGCGGCGATTTGATGAGCCGCCTTATCCCTGAGATTGAAAAGGTCGCGGCCTATGCACAGTTCGAGCGCGTCACCGCCGAGGACGTCGAGGCGGTCGCCCATCACATCCCGGAGGCCGTGGTTTTCGCCCTCTCCGAGCAGATTTCCGCCCGCAGCTATGAGCGCGCGGCGGCCACGCTCGCCGAGCTTTTGTCGAACAAGGAAAACGAGCCGATAATGCTCCTCGCGCTTTTGGGCGCGCAGATGCGCAAGCTGTACGCCGCGCGCCTCGCCTTGGAAAACGGGCAGGGGACGAAGGCTGTCATGGAGACTTGCGCGATAAAGTACGAATTTTTGGCCAAAAACCTCGTTTCCGCCGCGCGCGGGTATTCCTTGGGACAGCTCCGCCGCGCCGTTGAACTGTGCGCCGAGACGGATTATATGATGAAAAGCAGCTCTCAGGACGACGAAAAGCTCCTCACCGAGCTTGTCATGCGCATTGCCGCGGGTGAGGGCGATGATTAACGTCCGCGAGGTCATCGTCGTCGAGGGGCGGTATGACAAGAACACCCTCAGCCAGGTCGTCGACGCCGTGATTATCGAGACCGGCGGCTTCGGCATATTCAACGACAAGCAAAAGCAAAAGCTCCTGCGCAGAATGGCCGAGGCGCGCGGGCTGATCGTCCTCACGGATTCCGACGGCGCGGGCTTTGTCATCCGCAATTTCATAAAGGGCTGTGTTGACCCCAAGCTCGTCAAGCACGCGTATATCCCCGACGTGCCCGGCAAAGAGCGCCGCAAATCCGCCCCCGGCAAAGAGGGCAAGCTCGGTGTCGAGGGCATGCGCCCCGAAGTTTTGATAACCGCCCTCCGCCGCGCCGGCGCAACCATGTGGGAGACCGGGGAGACGGCGGAAATAGGGGAGACGGGGGAAACAAGAGAGACAGGGAATATAGGCGAGACAGAGACGATAGGCGAGATGGGGAATACGGGCGAATCGAGCGAGCGAAGCGAGCCCGCCCCGCCGCCGCGCGAAAGGCGCATCAGCAAGGCGGATATGTATGCCCGCGGCCTGACCGGCACACCCTCCAGCCGCCAAAATCGCGCCGCCCTGATAAAATCCCTAGACCTCCCCCAAGCCCTAACCCCCACCGCCCTCCAAGACATCCTCAACGCAATAATGACCAGAGAACAGTTCTATGAGATGGAGTGGGAGTGA
>CAZUSM010000155.1:0-4028 GCA_964623675.1 uncultured Oscillospiraceae bacterium | reverse complement strand
AACCTCGGTGACGGCGTGGTGCTGTTGGGCGCGTTTTTGCTGGGCGCTGTGCCGGGCTTTTGCGCGGGCGCGCTGGGGTCGATGCTGGCGGATATATTGCTGGGCTACGCCGTTTACGCGCCGGGGACGTTTGTGATAAAAGGCCTCACGGCCTTGACCGCCGCGCTCATATTCCGCGCGGGGCGGCGCACTCTGACGGCGCCGGTGCTCGCCGCCGCGGCGGGCGAGACGGTGATGGTGCTGGGGTACTTCGCTTATGAATCGCTCGCGCTGGGCTATGGCTTGGCCGCCGCGGCGAGCATTCCGGCAAACGCCGTGCAGGGCGCGGTGGGCGCGCTGGCTGCCGTGTGCGTGTTCAGGGCGCTTGCTCGTATGCCCGGCATAAACAAATTCAGCCACGGCTGAGGAGGTATATACAATATGTATGAGGAAATCACGAACGCGGCGCGTCAGGCCGTGACGGAGCTGTTGGATAAGGCCGGGCTGAAAGCGGGCGCGCTTTTCGTGGTGGGCTGCTCGTCGAGCGAGATTGTCGGCGCGCAGATCGGCAAAGGGTCGAGCATGGAGGCGGCGCAGGCCGTTTTCGCCGGGATTTACCCGGCGCTCAAGGAGCGCGGGATTTACCTCGCCGCGCAGTGCTGTGAGCACCTCAATCGCGCGCTCATCATCGAGGCCGAGGCCGCCGAAAAGCTCGGCTATGACGCGGTCAATGTGCGCCCGTGGGCGCATGCGGGCGGCTCGTTTGCCACGACCGCGTGGGAAAGCTTTGACCACCCCGTCGCGGTGGAGCACGTGCGCGCCGCCGCCGGGCTTGACATCGGCGACACGCTCATCGGCATGCACCTGAAGGACGTGGCCGTGCCTGTGCGCCTCGGCGTCAAGCGCATTGGCGAGGCCAACCTCGTCGCCGCGCGCACAAGGCCGCGCTTCATCGGCGGCGAGCGCGCGCAGTATTGCGACGAGCTGAAATAAGCCATGCCGAACTACAAGCTGACGCTCTGCTATGACGGGACGCGCTATCGCGGCTGGCAGAGGCAGGGCAACACGGACAACACCCTTCAAGCCGTCGTCGAGGGCGCGTTGGAGCGCGCGATTGGCGAGGCGGCGGAGCTTGCCGCCTCCGGGCGGACGGACGCGGGCGTACACGCGGCGGGGCAGGTGTGTTCATTTCACACCCGGCGCGAGCTTGACTGCGCCGGGGCGCTCGCCGCATTGCGCAAAGAGCTGCCGGAGGACATCGGCGCGCTTGACCTCGCCCCGGCCGAGCCGCGCTTTCACGCGCGCCTCAACTGCCGGGAGAAGACCTACGTCTACCGCGTGTGGAACAGCGCCGAACCAAATGTGTTCGACCGGCGGTATATGCACCGGTATGAGGGCGCGCTGGACGTCGACGCGATGCGCCGCGCCGCCGCCGTGCTCTGCGGGCGGCATGATTTCACGGCCTTTTGCTCAAACAAGCACATGAAAAAGTCCGCCGTGCGCGATTTGCGCGCGCTGGACATCACCCGCCACGGCGGCGAGCTGCGCTTCACCCTCACCGGGGACGGGTTTTTGTACAACATGGTGCGCATAATCGTCGGCACGCTCATCGAGGTCGGCGCGCACGAGCGCCGCGCCGACGAAACAGAGGCCATCCTCGCCTCGAAAACGCGCGAAAACGCCGGTTTCACCGCCCCCGCCCGCGGGCTGATACTGTGGGAAGTGCGGTACTGACGCCGCCTTTCGTCAGCATATTTTTGCTATTGACATAAACGATTATTATTGTTAGAATATCACCGTCTCAATTGGATAGCATTATCCGAAGCAAGATGACGACCGCCGGGGCTTCCCGGCCAAGGCCACACGGACAGCCGGGTCGAATGCCGAGTTTCCGCGGAATGCGGCGGCAACTTCTGTTGCCTTATTGATTTGGCGGGGCGCACCCCGCATGGGTTTAATAAGCCCAAATTTTATAAGTTGGTTACTATAAACCGTGCTGAAGGGCATACAAAACTTGTGAAATGGTCAATAAGAGTAGTAAAAGTAGTTTCTTGCTATATAGACTCTCAAACCAATTGGGGACAGCGTCCGGCGCACCGCTCGCCGGGGCGATTATATCCACGCTTATCTGACAAGTGACGTATGCCGTCGGCATACGTCACTTTTTTTGTTTTGGGAGCAGGGCATGAAAAAGATTATTGAGCTGAAAAACATCACCAAGTCCTTCGACGGCGAAACCGTGCTGGACAACATCAGTCTGGACATTTATGACAATGAGTTCATCACCCTCCTCGGCCCGTCCGGCTGCGGCAAGACCACGACCTTGCGCCTCATCGGCGGCTTTGAAACGCCGGACAAGGGCGACGTGGTGTTCATGGGCGAGAGGATAAACGACGTGCCGCCCTACAAGCGCAATGTCAACACCGTTTTCCAGCGCTACGCCCTTTTCCCGCATTTGAACGTCTACGAAAACGTCGCCTTCCCCCTGCGCGAGAAAAAGCGCCCGCGCGACGAAATCGACGCGCGCGTGAAAGAAATGCTCGCGCTCGTCGCGCTTACCGGGTTTGAGGGGCGCAGTGTCACCAGCCTTTCCGGCGGGCAGCAGCAGCGCGTCGCCATCGCCCGCGCCCTCATCAGCAGCCCGAAGGTGCTCCTGCTTGACGAGCCGCTCGCCGCGCTCGATTTGAAGCTGCGCAAGGACATGCAGGCCGAGCTTAAAAAGATTCAAAAGGCCACGGGGATCACCTTCGTGTTCGTCACGCATGACCAGGAAGAGGCGCTTTCCATGTCCGACACCGTGGTCGTCATGAGCGAGGGCCGCATTCAGCAAATCGGCACACCCATTGACATTTATAACGAGCCGCAGAACGCCTTCGTCGCCGACTTCATCGGCGAGAGCAACATTCTCGACGGCGTCATGCTCACGGACTATAAGGTCGCCTTTTCCGGGCATGTTTTCGACTGTGTTGACGCGGGCTTTGCCCGGCGCGAGGCGGTTGACGTGGTGGTGCGCCCGGAGGATGTGGACATTGTCAGCGAGGAAAAGGGAATGCTGCGCGGCGTCGTGACGAGCGTGACCTTCCTCGGCGTGCACTATGAAATCATCGTGGACATCAACGGCTTCAAGTGGATGATTCAGACCACGGATTTTGTCGACGTGGACGAGCATATCGGCCTTTACATTGAGCCCGACGCCATCCACATCATGAAAAAGTCCGAATATTCCGGCATGTACGGCGACTACTCGTCCTTCTCCAACGAGCTTGACGAGCTGAGCGACGCGGAAAGTGAGATTGAGGAATGAAAACGCCCGATACTTCCCGCCGCTCCTCGCTCATCCAGCGGCTCACCCTCGCGCCGTACTCGGCGTGGGCGGTGCTGTTCATCCTCGTGCCGCTCGCCTTTGTGGCGTATTATGCGTTCACCGACAACAACTTCAACTTCACCACGGCCAATGTCACCCGCTTTTTCACGGCCACCTCGGCCGTTGACGGGGGCGAGGTGCGCACATATCTCGTCATCTTCCTCCGCTCGCTCAAGCTCGCGGTGATATCCACGCTTATCTGCCTCCTGCTCGGCTACCCCATGGCGTATATCATCGCCCGCGCCGACGCCCGCGCGCAGAAGATACTGATAATGCTCATCATGATCCCCATGTGGATGAACTTCCTCATCCGCACTTATGCGTGGATGACCATTTTGCAGGACACCGGCATATTGAACGGCGTCCTCTCCGCGCTGGGGCTGGGGCGCGTGCACATCATCGGCACGGAGGCCGCCGTCGTCATCGGCATGGTGTACGATTATTTCCCCTATATGATTCTGCCGATTTATTCCGTCATGGCCAAGATGGACACCCGCCTCATCGAGGCCGCGCGCGACCTCGGCTGCAACAGCGCGGGCGTGGTGCGCCGCGTGATTTGGCCGCTGAGCCTGCCGGGTGTCATCTCCGGCGTGAACATGGTGCTCATTCCGTCCATCTCCACGTTTTACATCTCCCAAAAGCTCGGCAACGGCAAGTTTTACCTCATCGGCGACGCGATTGAGGG
>CAZUSM010000154.1:0-4036 GCA_964623675.1 uncultured Oscillospiraceae bacterium | reverse complement strand
AGGAGCTGCACCACATCAAAAAAGAGAACATCGGCCTCATCGAGGTCATGGGTCTCGCGGTGCTGCCCTCGCGCTTGAAAACCGAGCTGGAGCTGCTGAAAACCGCGCTCATTGACGGCGCCGACGTGCGCGCGGACGCGCGCATCGCCGCTCACGCCGACTGGGCGGACGAGCTGAAAAAACAATACACCTTCACCCCCGACAATGCCGAGGCCATACTCCGGCAAGAGGTGGGGCGCGTCTTCCTGCGCGTTTTGGAGGACGCGGGCGTTTATAAATGCACCGACGCCGGGCGCGCGGCGTTCATGCGCTTTGTCGATGCGGCCAATCGCGCGCTTTGACGCATTACCGCAGGGGCGGCTGGATATACTCAGCCGCCCCTGATTGACATGAAAGGAGCAAGCTATGCTTTCACTATGCAACGGCTGGGAATTCACGCGCGAATGGAGCGCGCCCTGGGCGCGCGGCGAGGGCGCGGGCGAGAGTGTCCGCCTGCCGCACACAAACGCCGAAGTCCCCCTGCATTACGCAGACCCCAAGCACTATGAAATGGTGTGCGGTTATCGCCGCCGCATCGAGCCGCTTGCGGCGTGGCGCGGCAAGCGCGTTTTCGTGCAGTTTGACGGCGCGGCGCACATCGCCGAGGTGTTTTTCAACGGCAAAAGCCTCTGCGAGCACCGCTGCGGGTACACGGCCTTTCGCGTGGAGCTGACGGATGAGCTTTCGTGGGAGGGGGACAATATCCTCTCCGTGCGCCTTGACTGCACGGAGAACCCCGCCGTGCCGCCCTTCGGCTTCGTCATTGATTATCTCACCTACGGCGGCCTATACCGCGAGGCGTGGCTGGATATAAAAAACAAGGCCTATATCGACGATGTTTACCTCACCACGCCCACCGTGACCACCGCACGCGTGGTCACCACGACGGTCGGCGAGGGGCGAGTTGAGCTTGCCGTCACGGATGAGGGCGGGGCATGCCTTTCGCGCGGCGAGGGGTGCGACGTCACCCTTTCCGCGCCCACGGCCGAGCCGTGGGACACGGAAAACCCGCGCCTATATACGCTCTCCGTGCGCATGTTCAATGCCGAGGGCGAGCTTTGCGACAGCGTTGAGCGCAGCTTCGGCTTTCGCACGGCGGATTTTCGCGCCGACGGGTTTTATCTCAACGGCAAAAAGACCTTCCTGCGCGGCCTCAACCGCCATCAGTGCTACCCCTACATCGGTTACGCCGCCCCCGCAAGCCTCCAGCGCGAGGACGCGCGCATATTGAAGCAGGAGCTGGGCTGCAACGCCGTGCGCACCTCGCATTATCCGCAGAGCATGCACTTCATCTCCGCCTGTGATGAGCTGGGGCTGCTGGTGTTCACGGAAATCCCCGGCTGGCAGCACATCGGTGACGACGCGTGGAAGCGCCAAGCCCTTGAAAACACGCGCGAAATGGTGATGCAATATCGAAGCTGCACCTCAATCATCCTCTGGGGCGTGCGCATCAACGAGAGCTTGGACGATGACGCCTTTTATGCCCAAACCAACGCCCTTGCCCACGAGCTTGACCCAAGCCGCGCCACCTCCGGCGTCAGATATCTCGAAAAAAGCAGCCTCTTGGAGGATGTTTACGCCTATAATGACTTCTCCCACTCCGGCCAAAACCCCGGCGCGAAGAAGAAAAGCAGCGTCACGCCCGACATGAACAAGGCCTTTCTCATCTCCGAGTGCAACGGCCACATGTTCCCCACCAAGCCCTTTGACCCGTGGGAAAAGCGCCAGGAGCACGCCCTGCGTCACGCGCGCGTTCAGGCCGCCGCCATGCAAAGCGGCGAGCATGCCGGGTGCTTCGGCTGGTGCATGTTCGATTACCCCACGCACAAGGACTGCGGTTCGGGCGACCGCGTGTGCTATCACGGCGTGGCCGACGCTTTCCGCAACGGCAAGCTCGCCGCCGCGCTTTACGCCTCGCAGTCCGATTTCGCCCCCGTGCTGGAAATCGGCTCGTCCATGGACATCGGCGACTATCCCGCCGGCAACATCGGCAGCATTTACGCCTTCACCAATGCCGAGCGTGTCGAGCTTTATAAAAACGACGTGTTCGTCGCCGCGTTCACGCCGCATGAGCTCATCAGCCTCAACCACCCGCCCGTGGCCATCGACGACACGATAGGCGAGCTGTTGAAAACCCAAGAGGGCTATCCCGACGGCAAGGCCGCGCTTATTTCCGAGTGCCTTTCCGCCGCGGCGAAGTACGGCTTCGCCGCCCTGCCGCTTGAATATAAGCTCAAGCTCGCTTGGGCGATGCTGCGCCACAAGATGACCTTTGCCGACGGCGTTGAGCTTTACGGCAAGTATGTCAGCAACTGGGGCGGCGCGGCGACGCGCTGGCGCTTTGACGCCATGTGCGGCGACAAATGCATCAAAAGCGTCACGAAAGCGCCGGGCAGCGCGCTGCACCTCGACGTGTGCGCCAGCGCCACCGAGCTTTGCGAGGGCGCGAGCTATGACATGGCCGCCGTGCGCGTGCGCGTCATGGACGAATACGGCAACATCGCCCCTTACGCCCAGCTTGCCGTGCGCCTTGAACTCAAGGGCGCGGCGGCGCTCGTCGGCGGCGAGGTCATCACGCTGGAGGGCGGCATGGGCGGCACGTATATCAAAACCGTCGGCAAATCCGGCACGGCGGAGCTTGCGCTCATCGCCGAGGGTCTGCCCGCCGCGCACATCAAATTTGACATTAAAGGAGACGCAACATGAAGCTTTCCTATGAACTGACCGCCCACCGCCCCGACGGCGAGCTTTTCGAGCTGTCGGGCAGCGAAGAGCTTTCCTGCGGCGCGCTGCACCTTGTGCCGAGCCTGCCCAAGTGCACCCTCGGCCGCGTCGCGGCGGAGCTTATTGTCCCGCACGATGACGCCACCCGCGTTTTCATGAACGGCTATCAGACCTGGACCTATTGCCCGGAGTACACCATGCGCGACTCCGTCCGCGGCATTGACCGCCTCCCGCGCGCCATCATCCGCCACTATTCCCTCGACCGCTACGGCGATTATCACTTCATCCCCTACGCCAACCGCCGCGGCGAGACGCACGGCTTTTCGTGGTGCTGTTTCCGCGACGGGGCGAAATACCGCCTTTTCGCCTCGCTGGATGAGCGCCCCGGCTACACCGTTTTCTTTTACGATGCCGCCGCCTCGCGCCTCACCGTTGAGCGCGACTGCACCGGCGTCGACGCCGAGGGCGAATTCCACGCCTTTGACCTTTTCTACGCCGAGGGCGGCGAGGACGAGGTGTTTGACGCGTGGTTTGCCGCGATGAACCTCCGCCCGCGCACCACGCAAAAGCTCGCCGGGTATTCCAGCTGGTATAACCGCTATCAGAACATCGACGAGGCCTGCCTCCTGCGCGACCTTGACGGCTGCAAAAAGCTCCTGCGCGCGGGCGACATGTTCCAAATCGACGACGGCTGGGAGCTTGCCGTCGGCGATTGGGACGTGGACACGGCCAAGTTCCCGCGCGGCATGCGCGCCGTGGTGGACGATGTCCACGCCGCCGGTTTTCGCGCGGGGCTGTGGCTCGCGCCGTTCGGCGCGCAGAAGGACTCCGCCCTCGTGCGCGAGCACCCCGATTGGCTCTACACCGTCGAGGGTCAGCCGTATCTCGCTGGGTGCAACTGGGGCGATTATTACGCGCTGGATATCGACAACCCCGCCGTCTGCGACTATTTGCAGGGCGTTTTCGACCGCGTTTTCAACGACTGGGGCTTTGACCTTGTCAAGCTCGATTTTCTCTATGCCGCCGCGCTTTACGGCGACGCGCGCGAAAGCCGCGCCGGGCGCATGTACCGCGCGATGGAGCTTTTACGAAAGTGGTGCGGCGATAAGCTGATTCTCGGCTGCGGCGTGCCGGTGATGCCGGCGTTCGGCCTTGTGGATTACTGCCGCATAAGCTGTGATGTCAGCTTCGACTGGGACGACAAGCTTTATATGCGCCTCATCCACCGCGAGCGCGTCTCCACCCGTCAGGCCATCGGCAACACCGTCTCCCG
>CAZUSM010000153.1:0-4044 GCA_964623675.1 uncultured Oscillospiraceae bacterium | reverse complement strand
GCCGGCGGCTTCGACGCCAACGACGAGTTCGCAACCGGCAAGGCCGTGTTCTACTCTCAGGGCAACTGGGAGTGGTCCAGCCTGCAGGAGAAGGGCATGAAGGCCGAAGACCTCACCATGATCCCCTACTACTGCGGTGTTGAGGGCGAGGAGAAGGCCGGTCTGAACTGCGGCACCGAGAACTGCTGGGCTGTCAACGCCAATGCAGACGAGGACGCAATCCAGGCGACTCTCGACTTCATGTACTGGTGCGTGACCGACGCCGAGGCTTCCCGCCTCCTCGTTGACACCTTCGGCGTTATGCCTTACAAGCAGGCTGCCGAGTCCACCAACCCGTTCCTGGCCAACGCCAACGCCTACTCCGCCGCCGGCAACTACGTCATGCCTTGGGTCACCAACTTCCAGCCCAATGTTGACGCTTACCGTGATGGCCTTGTTTCCGCGATGAACGCTTACGACGCCGACCCCACCGACGCCAACTGGGATCTCGTCAAGACCGCGTTTGTTGACGGTTGGGCAGTTCAGTATCAGGCCGCAAACGGCTGATAGCTGACCACAGTCAAAAAGCACTAACTTAACGGAGCGAGCCAACGCTCGCTCCGTTTTTCTCAAAGCTATATATCGCGCGGGGCGCTGCATGAGGCGCCCGGTACGGACACAACAAATAATTCGGGGAGTTGATAAAGATGAAATTGAAGCACGACAGCTCGGCGGTCAACAGCCGCCTGCTGCGCCGCCCGATTCAGCGGTGGTTCGCGGTGTTTCTCCTGCCTGTTACGATTGCATTTTGCATAGGGTTTGTTTACCCGTTCTGCAAGGGGCTTTTCCTGTCGTTCTGCAAGTTCAAAACCACGAGCAAGTGGACGTGGATAGGGCTGGACAACTATGTCAGGGCGCTTTCCGACGTGAGCTTCACGTATTCGTTTTGGTACACGGCGCTGTTTGCGCTGGTGTCGCTGCTGCTGATAAACGTGCTGGCGTTTGCGGTGGCTTATGCGCTGACGCAGGGAATAAAGGGGTCGAACCTGTTCCGCACGGTGTTCTTCATGCCCAACCTCATCGGCGGCATCGTGCTCGGCTATATTTGGAGCATGATATTCGACGGCATACTCGCGCGCTACGGCACGGGCATACTGCTCAACAAGACGCTCGGCTTTTGGGGGCTTATCATCCTCATGTGCTGGCAGCAGATCGGCTATATGATGATAATATACATCGCGGGCTTGCAGTCTGTGCCGGAGGACATGCTGGAGGCGGCGAAGATTGACGGCGCGACGAAGTGGCAGACCCTGTGGAAGATCACCATTCCCAACGTCATGCCCTCCATCACGATATGCACCTTCCTCACGCTGACAAACTCCTTCAAGCTGTTCGACCAAAACCTCGCGCTGACGGGCGGGTTGCCGTACATCATCAACCCCGACGGCACGTCTGTGCACACCACGGAAATGCTCGCGCTGAATATTTATAACACCTTCTACGGGCAGAATATCAACGCGCGCGGCACGGCACAGGCCAAGGCGGTTTTGTTCTTCATCCTTGTGGCGTCTATCGGCCTTTTGCAGCTCACCGCAACACATAAAAAGGAGGTACAGCAGTGATGAAAAACTCTCTCAGCCGCGAAAAGAACTCGAAAAGAGCGCTGACGATAATTTTCGCAGTCATCTGCATTGTGTACGTTCTGCCGGTGTTTTTCGTGTTCCTCAACTCCTTTAAGCTCAACACCTTCGTGAAAACCGACACGTTCGGCTGGCCGAATGCCGAAACGAGCGCGGGCTGGGCGAACTATGTCAAGGGCGTCACCTTCGGCGACTATCCCTTTGTCAAGTCTGCGTTTTACAGCCTTTTCATCACCTTGGTTTCCACGTTCCTCATCCTTTTGTGCACCTCAATGGCGGCGTGGTACATTTCGCGCGTGGACTCGCTTTTCTGCCGCATTGTTTACTATGCTTGCGTGTTCTCGATGGTCGTGCCGTTCCAGATGGTTATGTTCACGCTGTCGAAGACGGCGGACGTGCTGAAGCTGAACACCCCGTGGACTATCCCCATCATCTACCTGGGATTCGGCGCGGGGCTGGCTGTGTTCATGTTCTCCGGCTTTGTCAAGAGCATTCCGCTGGAGATAGAGGAAGCGGCCGCGATTGACGGCTGCGGCCCGATCAGGACGTTTTTCTCCGTCGTGCTCCCCATGCTCAAGCCCACGATGATTTCCGTGGGCGTGCTGGAGATTATGTGGGTTTGGAACGACTACCTCCTGCCCTACCTCGTGCTCGACAGGAAAAAGTATATGACCATACCCATCCACATTCAGTACCTCAAGGGCAGCTACGGCACGGTTGACCTCGGCGCGACGATGGCGCTGATCAGCCTGAGCATAATCCCGGTGATAGTGTTCTATCTCACGTGCCAAAAGCACATCATCAAGGGCGTGGCCGCCGGTGCGGTCAAAGGCTAAAACCGATTTCGACTGACGAGGGGACACCCCCTCGTCAGTTTGAGCGATATTAAAGCGATACTTACAAAAAAGCGGGTGATATCCATGGACCGCAGCAGCGGAATTCTGATGGCCATGAGCGCCCTGCCGTCGAAGTACGGCATAGGCACCATGGGCAAGTGCGCATACGAATTTGTCGATTTTCTCAAGGCCGCCGGGCAAAAATACTGGCAGCTTCTGCCCCTTGGGCCGACGAGCTACGGCGACAGCCCTTATTCCTCGTTCTCCACCTTCGCGGGCAACCCCTATTTCATCGACCTTGACATACTCGTCGAGGACGGCCTGCTGAAAAAAAGCGAGCTGAAGGGCGTCAGCCAAGTGGACGACGTGGAGCGCGTGGACTATGGGCGCATCTACGCCGAGCGCTTTGACGTGCTGCGCCGCGCCTTCGAGCGCGGGCGCGAGAGCCTGCGCGACGAGCTGAACGCGTTTCGCGCCGCGAACGCGTGGGTGGAAAACTATGCGCTTTACATGGCCGTGAAGGCCAAGTTCAACATGGTCAGCTGGCTGGAGTGGCCGGACGAGGGGATAAGGCTGCACCGCGAGGACGCGGTGCGCGCCTATCGCGAGGAGCTTCGCGACGATGTGGAGTTTTACGTATTCTTGCAGTACGAATTCTACAAGCAGTGGCAGGCGCTGCGCGATTATGCGCATGAGCGCGGCATTCAGTTCATCGGCGACATCCCCATCTACGTCGCGCTCGACTCCGCCGACGTGTGGAGCGACCCGCAGTTTTTCCAGCTGGACGAGAACAACGTGCCCACCGAGGTGGCGGGCGTGCCGCCCGACGCGTTCACGGCGGACGGCCAGCTTTGGGGCAACCCCCTTTATGACTGGGGGCGCATGGCCGCCGACGGCTACGGCTGGTGGATACGGCGCATCGACGGCGCCAAGCGGCTTTACGACGTGATTCGCATTGACCACTTCCGCGGCTTCGACAGCTATTGGGCTGTGCCCGCGACGGACACCACCGCGATAAACGGCCAGTGGCGCCCCGGCCCCGGCATGGGGCTGGTGGGCGTGTTGACGTCGTGGTTTTCCGACCTGCGCTTCATCGCGGAGGACTTGGGGTACACCACCCCCGGCGTGCAAAAGCTGTTGGCCGACTCCGGCCTGCCGGGAATGAAGATACTCGAATTTGCGTTCGACGCGCACGGCGAGTCGGACTATCTGCCCCACCGCTGCGGCAAAAACAGCGTCTGCTACATGGGCACGCACGACAACGACACCGCCCTCGGCTGGCTCGCCTCCACGGGCAAGGACGACGCGGCCTTTGCCAAACGCTATATGCACATCACGGACGACGAGGGCTGGTGCTGGGGCATGATCCGCACGGGCATGTCCACGGCGTCGGATCTGTTCGTGATGCAGATGCAGGACGTGCTGGAGCTGGACGGCAGCGCGCGCATGAACGTGCCCGGCAAGCCCTACGGCAACTGGGTGTGGCGCATGAAGCCCGGCGCGGCCACCAAAAAGCTGGCCAAAAAGCTCCGCGAATACACCGAGACGTATCGCAGACTCCCGGAGGAGGAAGAAGCGGAAGAATAAGC
>CAZUSM010000152.1:0-4068 GCA_964623675.1 uncultured Oscillospiraceae bacterium | reverse complement strand
GTGGACAACATGCCCGCCGCGCTGATGCCGCGCTTTGCCGAGCTGTGCGTGGCGACGGCGGGGCGCTATGAGCGCGTGGCGCTGGTGACGGATGTGCGCGAAAAGGGCGGGTTTGAAAGCCTTTTGACCGCCGTCGACCAGCTGGCCGCGATGAATTGCAACTGCCGCATGCTGTACATGGACGCAGACGAGAAAACGCTCGTCAAGCGCTACAAGGAGTCGCGCCGCCGCCACCCGCTGCAAACGCGCGGGATGAGCGTGGAGGAGGCAATCAAAAAGGAGCAGGAGCTGCTCGCGCCGGTGCGCGAGCGGGCGGACTTCATCGTCAACTCCGCCGGGCTGACGTTGGGCATGCTGCAAAACCGGCTGTTTTCGCTGTTTGCCGGGGACGGGCGCAAGCGCGAGATTGACATCGTGGTGATGAGCTTCGGCTATAAGCACGGAATGCCGATGGACGCGGACCTTGTGTTCGACGCGCGGTTTTTGCCCAATCCCTTTTACGTGGACGACCTGCGCGACATGACGGGGCTGGACAGACCCGTGTTCGAGTTCGTGTTCGGGTATCAGCAGACGAGGACGTTCATGCAAAAGCTGGAGGACATGGTGGACTATCTTTTGCCGCTCTACATCGAGGAGGGCAAGCTGACGCTCACCATCGCCATCGGCTGCACCGGCGGGAGGCACAGGAGCGTGGCCATCGCGTCCGCGCTCAACAACTATCTCACCGCAAAGGGGATAAGCTCGGTCAACATCAACCGCGATGTTGAAAAGTGAGGGGTAGACCATGTCATTTTCATCCGAGGCCAAGAGCGAGCTTTGCCGCGAAAAGCCGGAGCGCAAGTGCGACGCCGTGGCGGAAAGCTACGGCGTGCTGATGTACTGCAACACGTTTTCCGCGCGGGAGATACGCATCATCACGGCGTCAGACGCGTTTGCCGCGCGCCTGCCGCGGCTGTTCCGCCGCGCATTCGCGCTGAGCTTCGACACCCTGCCGCCCGACGGCGCGGCGGGCAAGCGCAGCTTCGTCATCACCGACGCGGACAAGATATCCCGCATTTTGGAGACCTACGGCGCGGAGCGGGAGACATTTTTGACCCACCACGTCAATTACGGCGTGCTGGAGGAGGACTGCTGCCGGGCGAGCTTTGTGCGCGGCGCGTTCCTCGCCGGGGGGAGCGTGACCGACCCGGACAAGCGCTATCACCTTGAGCTTGCCACGCCGCACCGCAGTGTCAGCCGCGAGGTTTATTCCATGCTGCTGGACATGGGCTTTTCGCCCAAGGAGAGCGAGCGGAGCGGCAACTCGCTTCTATACTTCAAGCAGGCCGACGCTATTGCCGACTTTTTCACCACCCTCGGCGCGCCGTCGACGGCGATGAAGGTGATGACGGCGAAGGTGGACAAGGAAATGCGCAACACCATCACCCGCCAAATCAACTGCGATTCGGCCAACACGGACAAAACCGTCCTCGCCGCCGAGGCGCAGCTGCGCGCGATTAGATATCTCGCGCGCGAATACGGGCTGGACGCGCTGCCCGAACCGCTGAAGGACGCGGCGCTTTTGCGCATCACGAACCCGGCGGCGAGCCTTGCGGATTTGGCGCTGCTGTCGAATCCCCCGGTGACGAAAAGCTGTTTGAGCCATCGGTTCAGAAAGCTGATGAGCATGGTGCCGGAGAGCGAGAAAGACAATCAAGAGGAAACTTAAATGAGCTTTGTTCATCTGCATGTGCATACGGAGTATTCCCTGCTGGACGGGGCGTGCCGCATTGACCAAATCGCGAAAAAGGCCGCCGAGCTGGGGCAAACCGCGCTCGCCGTGACCGACCATGGCGTGATGTACGGCGCGGTGGCGTTTTACAAGGCGTGCAAGGACGCGGGGATAAAGCCGATAATCGGGTGCGAGGTGTACGTCGCGCCGCGCCGCATGAGCGACAAAGAGCACATCACCGACGCGAATTATTCCCACCTCATCCTCCTGTGCAAAAACGAAACCGGATACAAAAACCTGTGCTATCTCGTGTCGGCGGGGTTCACGGAGGGGTTTTATATCAAGCCGCGAATCGACTGGGAGCTGCTGCATGAGCACAGCGAGGGGCTGATATGCCTGTCCGGCTGCCTCGCAGGGGAGATTCCGCAAAAGCTCATCCACGGCGATTACGTCGGCGCGCGCGAGCGCGCCAAGGAACTCAGCACCCTCTTCGGCGAGGGGAATTTTTATCTGGAGATACAAGACCACGGCCTTTTCGACGAGAAAAAGGCCGCGCGCGAGCTCATCTCTCTCCACCGCGAGACCGGGATACCCCTTGTGCTGACCAATGACGCGCATTACATCGAGAAAAAGGATGCGTATTATCAAGACGTTTTGATGTGCATTCAGATGGGCAAAACCGTCGACGACCCGAACCGCATGCGCTTTGAATCGCAGGAGCTGTACCTGAAAAGCGAGGAGGAAATGCGCGCGCTGTTCCCGGATTTTCAGGACGCGGCGGACAACACCGTCAAAATCGCCGAGATGTGCGATTTTGACTTTCAGTTCGGGCACTATTTCCTGCCGCGCTTCAAGCTGCCGGAGGGGGAGACGGACAGCTTTGAATACCTCAAAAAGCTGTGCGAGCGGGGCTTTGCCGAGCGCTACCCCGCGAGCCCGGAAGTGCACGGCCAGCTTGAATATGAGCTGGACATGATAAACAAGATGGGGTTTGTGGACTACTTCCTCATCGTGTCGGACTTCATCGGCTATGCCAAGCGAAACGGCATACCCGTCGGCCCCGGACGCGGCAGCGCGGCCGGGAGCGTGGTGAGCTATTGCCTGCACATCACGGACGTCGACCCCATCAAATACAGCCTCTTCTTCGAGCGCTTTTTGAATCCGGAGCGCGTGTCCATGCCGGATATCGACGTGGACTTTTGCGTCAACCGGCGCGGCGAGGTGATCGACTATGTCAAGCGGCTTTACGGCGATGACCACGTGGCGCAGATTGTCACCTTCGGCACGATGGCCGCGCGCAACGCCGTGCGCGATGCGGGGCGGGCGCTGTCCGTGACCTACGCCGAGACCGACGCCGTGGCCAAGCAAATCCCCTCCGGGCCGGGCGCGCTGAACATCACGCTGGACGAAGCGCTGAAGCTGTCCAAGCCTCTGCGCGACATGTACGAGACCGACGACACGCTCAAGCGCCTCATCGACACCGCGCGCGCACTGGAGGGCATGCCGCGCCACGCCTCCACCCACGCCGCCGGAGTGGTGATCACCGAGAGGCCGGTGTATGAATACGTGCCCCTTGCCAAAAACGACGAGTCCGTGGTGTGCCAGTATCCGATGACGACGCTGGAGGAGCTGGGGCTGCTGAAAATGGACTTCCTCGCGCTGAGAAACCTGACGGTTTTGGACGACGCGGTGAAGCTGGTGCAAAAAAGCGAGCCGGGCTTCACGATAGAAAACGCGCCGGAGGACGACGCGGCGACCTATGAAATGCTGGCCGCGGGGCGGACAAGCGGCGTGTTCCAGCTGGAAAGCACGGGCATGACGGGCGTGTGCACGGCACTCAAGCCGAAAAACATCGAGGACATCACCGCGCTCATCGCGCTCTATCGCCCCGGCCCGATGGACTCCATCCCGCGCTTTCTCGAATGCTCCGCCCACCCGGAAAAGGCCAGCTACAAGCACGAGCTTTTGCGCCCGATACTCTCGGTGACCTACGGGTGCATCGTGTATCAGGAGCAGGTGATTGAGATTTTCCGCCGCTTGGCGGGGTTCTCGCTGGGGCAGGCGGACATGATACGCCGCGCGATGAGCAAGAAAAAGCACAAGGTCATCGACGCCGAGCGCGTGGCCTTTATCCACGGCGACGCCGAGCGCGGCATACCCGGCGCGGTCGCAAACGGCGTGAGCGAGGCCGTGGCCAACAGCATTTATGATGAAATTTTGGACTTTGCAAGCTATGCGTTCAACAAAGCCCACGCCGTTTGCTACGCCGTCGTTGCATACCGCACGGCGTACATGAAGCGGCACTATCCCCAGCAGTACATGGCCGCGCTTTTGACCTCGGTGCTGGACAACAGCCC
>CAZUSM010000151.1:0-4082 GCA_964623675.1 uncultured Oscillospiraceae bacterium | reverse complement strand
CACGGCATTTGCGGGGGCCTTCCCGGCGAGAAATCGCCGGGAAGTTTTTTTATGGAGCTTTTACTTGTGTTTCTATGGCGAATGCTGTATAATTACTTGTTATTATTTATATTTGTCAATTTGGAGAGACTTTTTTATGCTTTTTGCAAGTATGGAATTTCTGTTCCTCTTTTTCCCGATAACGCTCGGCGTGTGCTATTTGCTGCCGAAGGGCGCGCGCAACTACTGGCTGCTGTTGGCAAGCCTTTTCTTCTACGCCTGGGGCGAGCCGCGCTTCGTTCTGGTGATGATGGGCTCGATTGTGTTCAGCTATGTCATCGCGCTCTGCCTTGAGCGGCATAAGCCGGGCACGCGCGCGAGGAAGGCCTATCTCGTCATCGGCGTGGTGGTGAACATCGGGCTGCTGTTCATATTCAAGTACCTCAACTTCACCATCAACACCCTGCACGCCATCGCCCCGTCAACGGGCGCGTTCATCCACAAGACGTATATCACCCTGCCGATAGGCATTTCGTTTTTCACCTTCCAGACGATGAGCTATATCATCGACGTTTACCGCGGCATACCCGCGCAGCACAACATCGCCTATCTCGGGCTGTACATATCCTTCTTCCCGCAGCTCATTGCAGGCCCCATAGTGCGCTACACCACGGTGATGGACGAGATCATGTCGCGCCGCGCCACGCGCGAGGACTTTGTGCAGGGCGGGCTGCGCTTCTTCACGGGTCTTGCCAAGAAAATGCTGCTTGCAAACGTCTTGGCCGAGCTTGTGCAGGTCACCTTCTCTTCGGCAAGCATGAGTGTGAGCCTTGCGTGGGCAGGTGCGATGGCTTACGCCTTGCAGCTTTATTTTGACTTCAGCGGCTACTCCGACATGGCCATCGGCATGGGGCGCATGTTCGGCTTCCACTTCCTCGAAAACTTCAATTACCCGTATATGTCGCGCACCTTGTCCGAGTTTTGGCAGCGCTGGCACATTTCGCTCACCTCGTGGTTCAGAGATTATCTGTTCTTCCCCCTCGGCGGCTCGCGCGTGAAGACCAAGCGCCGCCTCATATTCAATAATCTCGTCGTGTGGTTTATCACCGGCGCGTGGCACGGCGCGAACTGGACGTTTATTATATGGGGTCTCATGCAGGGCATACTCACCATGGCTGAAAAATTTGCCAAAATCCCCAAGCGTATCGAGGGGCACAAGGTCCTCGGCGCGCTTTATCGTGTGCTTGTGCTCATGATATTCGTCCTCAGCCCGGTGTTCTTCCGCGCCGACACGGTGAGCGGGGCACTGCGCTATCTCGCGTCGATGTTCGGCGGCGGTGGCGCCCTTGTCGACAGCGCCGCGGTGTTTTATTTCAAGGAGTACGGCCTCACGCTCCTCGCCGGTATAATATGCTCCACCCCCGTGTTCAAGGTCTTGGGCGAGCGCATCTCGGCCAGGGGCGAGGGCGCGGCCAAGGCGGTCACGGTGAGTGCCTATGTCATCTCGCTGGCGCTTTTCATCGTGTGCGTGTCCTTCCTCGTCATCGGCGCGTATAATCCGTTTATTTACTTCAATTTCTGATAGGTGAGTGCCATGAACACCTCGACAAAACCCAAAATTTCAAGCCTTATCCTGCGCATTGTCGCCATTTTCGCGGGCGTGGCATTGCTCGCGTTCACGTTGGCGGAGGTCTGCCTTGCTTATCAGCCGACGAAGCAGCTGTTTGCGGGCGAGCTTACTTTCAAGGAGTATACTCAGGCCGTTCAAAAGGAAATGACCGAGTCCGCCGCAGGGAAGTACGCGTTCATCAACCTCAACGGGCTTTATTGCCGCCTCACCGGGCGCAATGTCTGCAATCAGGTCATGCGCCTTGATAACGGCATGCTCACCAATCTCTTGCCGGAGCGCTTTGACATGACCCCGGCGGCCGACGGCATTGCCGAGCTTGCGCGCTATTGCGAGGCGCGGGGCACGCAGCTCATTTTCGCCCTGCCCCCGGCCAAGCTCGACGCGAATTCCGAAATCCTCATCCCCGGCGAGGTCGACCACAGCAATGAAAACGGCGATGAGCTGCTCTCGCTCCTTGCCGAGCGCGGCGTGGACACCGTGGATTTGCGCGAGTATCTCGCGCAGACGCCCGAACAGATTGAGCAGTATTTCTTCCGCACGGATCACCACTGGAATTTCACCGGCGCGTTTGTGGCCTATCAGAAGCTGACGGAGCTGCTCAATGAGCGCTTCCCCTCGGCGGGCATTGACCTCTCCCGCGCCGACATGGCCAATTGGGAGGCGCACACACTGGATGATTGGATGCTCGGCAGTCAGGGCAAGCGCACGGGCGTGTACTTCGGCGGCACGGATGACATCACGTATTATACCCCGCTTTTTGAAACCCACAGCTCCTGCGACGTGCCGGAGTATTCCGGCGGCTCTGCCTATTATGAGGGCGACTTCGTTGAGGCGAACATTCGAGATGAATATCTCGGCGAGCGCCCGGATCTTTTCGAGGCCAGCCCTTATGATATGTATATCGGCGGGGAGTATCACCTCGTCCGCCACCGCAGTGACACTGCCCCCTCGGATTTGAACCTCATGATAATCAAGGATTCGTTCACCCTGCCCATACAGGCGTTCATGTCCACGCAGTTCAAGGCAATCGACGTGCTCGACCCGCGCTACGACGGCGACACTGCCGCCGAGCACATCGCCGAGACCAATCCCGACGTGGTGCTCATCCTTCTCTCCTCCCAAACCGCCGGCTCCTACCCCCAATACGCCGACTTCGGCGTCAAGGACGTAAAATAAGTGCTATATACGAAAGAATCCACCCGCTTGGGTGGATTCTTTCGTTATATTCGTATTATTCGAGTGTTTTGAGATAGTCCTCGAAGACGAGGGCGGAGGCTTTTACGGACTCGGCGGTTGTGGTGCCGACGTAGCGATAGTGCCAGGGCTCGTAGATTATGCCGGTAGTGTCGCTTGTGCCGTTGGGGTAGCGGAGGATGAAGCCGTAGTCATAGCAATTTGCCATGAGCCACTGCTGAACCTCGGTGCGCTCCTGCCACTGGTCGAGATTTGTATACGTCTCGCTGATGAGGTCAACGGCGAGACCGAGCTGGTGCTCACTCGTGCCGGGCAGGGCAACGGAGCGCGCAGCGATGGTGGGTGCGTCCTTATTCGGCACGCCCTCGGCCAAGAGGCGGAGAATCTTGTTGCGATAGAGCATCTCCTGATAATCCTGCGTGCGGTAGGCCGAGCAGATTATCGGCTCAAAGCCCGCGGCGCGGCAGTCGGAGAGCATTTGGGCAAGCGCGTTTGCGGCGCGGCGGTCAACAAGATAGCCCTCGACGGTGTCAAGCTCGACGGAATACCCCTCGGGAACCTCGTTCCAAGGGTTGACGAGCAGCAATAGCGACTGCGTGAACTCCTCGGCGCGCTCTTCGAGCGCGGCAGTGAGCCGGGTGCGGTCATCGTCCTCGCGCTCGAGCTCGCGGCGTAGGCGCAGCAGCTCCACGCGCTCATGCGCGGCGGAAAGCTGCGCGGCGAGAGCCGCACTCTCGGCCTCGGCGCGCAAGGCACGCTGAAAGCCGAGAGCGCGCCACACGGCAAAGGACGCCGAAAACGCGAACAGCGCGGCAAGCACCGACAGGGCGAGGATGAGTATTTTCTTTGCGACGGGATTATTCACTCGCTTCACCTATTGGGTTCACTTTCGGCCACACAGCCGAAAGGACGGGTCAGAAATTGATGATTCCCAAGTGCTCCAAAAGAATCTTGGTGCCGATGAGAATGAGGATGATGCCCCCGGCAAGCTCGGCCTTGGCCTTATAGCGCGCGCCGAAGCGGTTGCCGACGTAAATGCCGACGGCGGAGAGAGCAAAGGTGATGACGCCGATCATGACCGCGGCGGGCACGATATATACCTGCAAAAAGGCAAAGGTGATGCCGACGGCGAGGGCGTCGATACTGGTGGCGACGGCGAGGAGGATCATGGTTTTGACGCCGAAGTCGTCATTGAGCTTTTCGGCCTCGCCGAAGGATTCCTTAATCATGTTGCCGCCGATGATAAGCAGCAGGCCGAAGGCGATCCAATGGTCAATGC
>CAZUSM010000150.1:0-4124 GCA_964623675.1 uncultured Oscillospiraceae bacterium | reverse complement strand
AAGATCAAGGTCGACACCCGCACGGGCGAGTACCTCAGCCGCGCATAAACCGACATATCAAAACGCAATACAGGGAGACTCTTTTCCGAGTCTCCCTTAAATAAAATCACTTTATTCAACCAAAACCCCGTCAAAATTATATGAGGAGGCTTATATCATGACAATTGTTGAGCAAGCTGCATATCTGAAAGGTCTTACGGAGGGCTTGGGCGTCGACCCCGAATCCAAAGAGGGCAAGCTCTGGGGCGCGCTGTGTGAGCTGGTGTCCGACATGGCTCATGAAATCGAGGATCTCCAGGCCACCAGCCTTGACTATGCCGACGTTCTCGACGAAATCAGCGATGAGCTTGAATACCTCGAAGACCTCACCTGCGACCTCGACGATGACGACGATGACCACTTCTTTGAAAACGAGCGCGCCTGCTGCGGCGGCTGCATCGGCTGCTGCCTCGACGAGGATGACGACGATTACGAAGAGTTCGACGACGAGGATGACGAGTATTGCGACTATGACGGCGTGCTCTATGACGTCACCTGCCCCACCTGCGGCGAACAGCTCACCTTTGACGAGGACACCCTCTCCCTCGGCCACATGAAATGCCCCGAATGCGGCGAGGATCTCGAATTCGACCTCGACGACTCCCCCGAAGACGAGGAAAAGTAATCAAGAATTACTAATCAGAAATAATCAAAACCACCGGTGCAGCCCGAATGCCGCGCCGGTGGTTTTTTTGTTTCACTTCTTCAACTTCCCCGGACTGATTCCGAAGCTTTCGGTGAAGGCGCGGTGGAAGGTGGAATAGTCGGAAAAGCCGCTGTCGAGGGCGGCCTTGTTGGCGTTGACGCCCTCGCGGATGAGCCGCGCGGCGTACATCAGCCGCTTTTGCCGCACGTAGGCATGCACGGTGCTGCCCGTCTGCGCCTTGAAAAGGCGCATGAAATGGTAGCGGCTGAGATACACGCGCTCAGCCAGCGCGTCCACGCTCAGCTCGGCGCTCAGCTTTTCGTTTATATAAGAAAGCGTGCTTTCAATCTTGGGGTCGAGCTTTTTGACCGGGTGTTCGGGCGCGGCGGCGGAGATGCGGTTGATGTGGATGACAAGCTGCATCATCAGCGTGTCGCGCATGGCCTGCGCGCCCGGCTCATCGTCCGTCAGGCTCTCCTCATAGCCGTTTGCCGCGGCGGCGATGAGCTCGCGCTGGCGCGCGGTCGGGGTCAAGAGGTGCTGCCCGGTCTTTTCGGCGCGGGCGAAGCACTCGGCCAAGTGCGCCTCCGGCAGCACGCGGTCAAAATACTTCCGGTCGAGATAAATTATGATGCGCTCATAGGGGGCTGACTTGTCGATGACGGCCTTGTGAATGGTGTGATGCGGCACGAGCAGCACATCCCACGGGGCGAGGGCGTAAACCGTGTCCTCCACGGCGTAATCCACGCTGCCGGAGATGAGCAGAACCACCTTGTCAAACTCGTGAAAGTGGAAATCCCGCTCCTGCCCGGCGGTGTCGCGCAGATGGAAATAGTGATAGTTTTCCTCCAAATACCCCTCGCGGGCAAAGGTTTTTTCCTCGTTCACGCCGTGCTCAGCTCCTTTCCCGTCCCGTCATATCAAATCTCAGTTTAGGAAACCGTTGACGATTTGCTCCTCGGCCTCGCTCTCGGTGAGACCGAGCGTCATCAGCTTTATGATTTGGTCGCCGGCGATTTTGCCGATGGCGGCCTCGTGGATAAGCGCGGCGTCAATGTTGTTGGCCTCCAGCTCAGGCACGGCGATGACGCGCGCGGAGTCCATAATAATCGCGTCGCACTCGGTGTGGCCGGTGCACTCGGCGTTGCCGATGATGCGCGAGCAGTAGTTCTGCGTGCTCTCCTCGCGCGCGACCGAGCGCGACACCACGTCCGCGCTGCTGCCGTCGCCGTTGAGTTCAATGGTGTAATGGCTGTCGGCATGCTGCTTGCCGTGGGTCATCAGCCTTTCGCGCACGACGAGGCGCGCGCCCTTTTCGAGCTTGGCCGTCGTGACGCGGTCGGTCGAGTCCACGCCCTTTATCTGCACCATCTCCATCTCCACGGAGCTGCCCTCGCCGATGTTGACCTCGGTGGTGGGGTTCATGATGCGCTTGCCTGTGCCGTCGCCCTCGCCGTAGTGCTTTTCAACATACTTCACGCGGGAGTTTTTGCCGATGAAGAAGCGGTGGACGCCGTCATGGTCGGAATCTTGAGTGCCGCAGTTGTTGATGCCGCACCCGGCCACAATCAGCACGTCGCAGTCATCGCCCACGAAAAAGTCATTGTACACCACGTCCTTCAAGCCGCTCTCGCTGACGACGACGGGGATATGAAGGCTTTCGTTTTTCGTGCCGGGCTTGATGTGAATGTCAATGCCGGGCTTGTCGGTTTTTGAAGTGATCTCGATGTTCGCGGTGGAGCTTCGCCCGGCGGATTCGCCGTTGGCGCGGATGTTATATGCCCCTGTCGGCACGGAGTGCAGATCGGCTATTTCGGCCAGTATCCGCTTTTGCACATCAGTCAGCATTCTTGCGCCCTCCTTCCATGATCCTGTTGCAGGTGGCGGGGGATGCGGTTTTCAGCAGTTCGGGCAGAATGTCGTCCTTGCGCCCCTGCTTTTTCACCCGCCCGTCCGCAATGAGGACGATTTCGTCGGCGATATCCAGTATACGCTCTTGATGGGAAATGATGAGTATTGACCCGTGAGTGCGGCGGCGCATGTTTTCAAACACCTGAATGAGGCTCTGGAAGCTCCACAGGTCGATGCCCGCCTCCGGCTCGTCGAACACGGCCAGCTTCGTCCCGCGCGCGAGCACCGTGGCGATTTCAATGCGTTTCAACTCGCCGCCGGAGAGGCTGGCGTTGACCTCGCGCTCGATATAATCGCGCGCGCAGAGGCCGACGGCGGCGAGGTAATCACACGCCTCGCCCACGCTCAGCTCCTTTTTGGCCGCGAGGCGCAAAAGGTCGATGACGCGAATGCCCTTGAAGCGCACGGGCTGCTGCAAGGCGAAGCTGATGCCGAGGTTGGCGCGCTCGGTTATGCTCAGCCCGGTCACGTCCTCTCCGTCGAGCAAGACCTGACCCGACGTGGGCGTCTCTATGCCCATGATGAGCCGGGCGAGGGTGGACTTGCCGCCGCCGTTCGGCCCCGTGATGACCACGAACTCCCCGTCGGGCACGGTGAGGCTGACGTCTTTGATGATTTCCTTTTCGCCGTCCTCCGCCGCCACGTCAAAGCAGATATTTTTCAGTTCCAGCATGTCTATATGGCCTTTCGTCTTTTTCTGATGAAAACAGCGGCCTTACGGTATTGTAAGGCCGCTGTGGTTACAAGCTATTTGCAAGGCAGGGCCGCGATTACTTGCCCATGTTCATCTGCGCGGCGACTTCTGCGGCGAAGTCCTCCTGCTTTTTCTCGATGCCCTCGCCCTTGAGGAAGCGGACTGCGTCAACAAACTTGACCGAGCCGCCCAGCTCCTTGGCAGCCGCGGCGATGTAGCGCTCGACGGTGGTGGAGCCGTCCTTGACGTACTCCTGCTGGAGCAGGCAGTTCTCCTCGTAGAACTTGTTCATCTTGCCCATGACGATCTTTTCCTTGACCTGCTGCGGCTTGGAAGCCATCTTCGGGTCCTGATCCATGAGCGCGAGTGCGATCTTCTTTTCCTCGGCGAGGACGTCTTCGCTGACGTTGCTCTTGTCCCAGAAGCGGGGGTTGAGAGCCGCGATCTGCATGGCGACGTTCTTGCCGATTTCGGTGGCGTCGATGCCGCCCTCGACCGCGAGGTTGACGAGGACACCGATCTTGCCGCCGGCGTGGACGTAGGCGACGCTGGTGTTGCTGTCATAGCGGACGAAGCGACGGATCTGCAGGTTTTCGCCGATGCTCATGACCTTTTCGGGCAGGGTCTCGGCGACGGTCAGCTCGGTGCCGGCGTACTTGCAGTTCATGAGCGCGTCGACATCGGCGGGGTTCTCGGTGATGACGGTCTGGCAAATGTCCTTGACGAACTGGACGAACAGCTCGCTCTTGGCGCAAAAGTCAGTCTCGCAGTTGACTTCAACAACCGCGCCCACACCGCACTTGGGGCAAACATCGGCGTAAGCCATGCCCTCGG
>CAZUSM010000149.1:0-4124 GCA_964623675.1 uncultured Oscillospiraceae bacterium | reverse complement strand
GGAGGCACCATCGGCGTCACCTTTTCAAGCGGCAGACGCGCCATGTCGTGGAACATGTCGGCAACCTCCGGGTGCTCCTTGACGAAATCGGCGCGCATGTTCAAAAACTCCGCCGCGCCGGGCACGAACAGCGGCAGCACGTACTGCTTGACGTGCTCGTCGTTCTCCCAGTTGTACTCCAGCAGACCGATGCAGCTCATCTCGAAAAGCTTTTCTTCAAGATGCTTGTCGTCGGTTGCGCCGCAGGCGGCCTTGATTTCCTCAAATCTCATGGGGGTGCGCTGCTTCATGCTCAGCGCGATGTCAACCATCTCGTCGTCGAGCACGTTCACAAGACCCTTGTATTCCGGGCAAGTCTCGTCCAGCTTCTTCAAGCCGAGCTTATAGGGGATGCGGTCGGTCATTTTTTTGCCGAGGGCAAAAAGCTTTTCCTTGTTTGTTACCATGTCGGTCTCCCTTCATATTATATCTTGCATTGTATTGAGTTCAGACGCTTAAATCCATTATATAAAATAACATATTTCGCGCCCCTTGTCACTAGACAAATTGTCATGAAATAAACAAATTGCACCCCGCTGATAAAACCACAGGCGATTTTCTTTAATCGAAAATCGCCTGTACACATAATATTATTTACATAATCACTTCTGCTCGTTTATATAAATGTTCGCCTTGCTTTGAATCAGCCGCGCCACCTCGTCCGCGCTCTTTTGCCCGGCGAAGTATGCCTGCGCCTCGCTGAGCGCGATGTCGATGATGGGGTCGGTCTGCGCGAGGGTGTCCGCCGTGGCGATGAGCGCGTCAATGGCCTCTGCGCGCGCCTCGCTCATGCCGGAGTAAATCTCGCTCATGGTTGACCCGTCGTACATATACCCGATGACTTTCCGCTTGCGCTCGCCGTTTTCGTCGAGGAGAATGTGGCCGAAGTCGTCGGTTTCATACTCGATTTTCATCGCGTCTGCGCGCCGCGCGGCGTAGGCGGCCTTGTTCGTCGGGAAATAATACCCGCCGCGCTGGTATTCCTCCGTGAAAAAGGTGCGCAAGAACTCCCACGCCGCCGCCTTGTCCTTGCATGCGCTCGTCATGGCATAGCTTTCAATCGCGCTTATGGCGCTGCCGCTCTTGCCCGTGAGGTTGGGGAAGCCGATGTACGTGGCCTCGGTGTTGAACGGATTGTCCGTGTTCGTCTCGTTGAAGGTGTACAGCGACACCATGGTCAGCATCTGCTGCCCCTGCGCGATAAGCTCCGGCGCGCCGACGCTCTGCGCCTCGTCGGCGTTGGCCTCTATTTCCTCGTTGGACGGAAACTGTGCGGCAAAGGCCAACAGTGCCTTGAACTCGTCGCTTTCAAACCGGCATTCGCCGCTTGCCCAGTCGGCATAAGCGCCCAGGTCAATCATCAGTCCGTATTGCAGCATGGTCTCACGGCTGAAATACCAATCAAACCCCGCGCAGCCCTCCGGCATCGCGGCCAGCGCAGCGGCGTACTCGTCATAGCTCCACCCCGGCGTGTCGCCCACCACGCTCTCCGCGCCCATCACGCTCATCACGCCGAAGCCCGCCACCGCCGCATAAAGCCCGCCGCCGACTTCGTAGGCGGAGACAATGTTTTCAAAATAATCCCCGCGCGAAAGCTCCTTGTCCGCGTCGATGTAGGGGTACAAATCCTCCAACAGCCCCTTGGCCGCAAGCTGGTTGTACGGCAGGTCGCTCAAATCCAGCAAGTCCGGCATGTTCCCGGCGGCAAGCTCTGCGGTGAGCTTGGTCACGGCGTCGTCATAGCTCGTCTCGCCCACCAGCTCATAATAGTTTTTCAACTCAATGCGGCAATTCTCGCTCGCGCGGTTGAATTTCACCACCGCGTCGCACAGCTCGACCGTCGGCGCGATTGACGCAAGCGTCAGTGTCTCTTTCTCGCGCGCGGCGTCCCGCGCAGTCTTTTCAAAGCTCACCAGCGAGAAAGAATGTGCCCCGCCGTCTTCCTCGGCGAGATAGCCTTGCACCGCGCCGTCCCCGCTCACGCGTATTCCGCCTATGTTGCTGCCGTTCAAGTCGCAGTTGACCCAGTTCAAAATCCGCTCGCTCTCGTCGGTGTCGAGCCTATAGCCGTAAAGGCTCGTCTCGGTGGCGTAGAAAAAGTCATATTCGCCCGCGCCCGCGATTATCTCTGTCGGGAACTGCGAAACGCTGTGCGCCTCGTCGCCGAGGACGCCCCGCTCGCTGTCCACGATATACACGGCGATTTCATTGTTGTCGTATATCAGCGCGCCGGTCTCGCCGTCGGCGAGCGTGTCCGCGTCGTATAAGTATCCGTCCACGGCGATTTCATACAGCATTTCTCCCGCCGCGTTGTACGCGCGTATGCCGCTGCCAGACCCGGCGCACGGAATGATAATCTGCTCCGCCGCGTTCACGGACAGGCCGCTCACATAATCGTCCTCGCCCAGCTCGATTTTCGCCCGGCTCAGCTCCGCGCCGGTTGAATCCACCACACGCAGATAGCTCTCCGTCTCGCTTTGCGCATAGTCGAAGTATTCCGAGCTCTCCGCCGTGATGCCCTCCGGCGCATCTGACCACGATGAAACCACCTGTTCGAGCATGACAAGATTGCCCTCGCTGTCCGTCGTGGCGGCCTCCGGGTGCGCAAACTGCGTGAAGTCGCGCTTGCCCTCGCCCGTGACCTCGCCCACAATCGGCGCGTAGTCGTCCAGCTTTTGCACCTCGCCCGAAAAGTCGGCGAAGTAAAGCCGCACTTCGTCTATGTCATACTGCCCCTCATACTCGGCCACTGCGCCCTCCGGCGTCGCATCGCCGACCTTTTCGACGGCGGCGTAATACATTCCGTTCTCTGTCATGCAAAGCGGCGCGGCGTCGTCGCCCGATATGGGCAGCTTGGTGAAGCGCGGCGCATACACATATTCCGCCGCCTCGCCCTCGGCGTTCTTTTCCTCTGCGCTGTCTGTCGCGCCGCCGCCGCAGGCGGCAAGCACGAACACGCTCGCCCCGGCAAGCAGCAGCGCCAGCGCGCGTTTCATATAATCCATCTTGACCCTCCTTGGTGTAAGCTACCCGGATTATATCGCCCCGCCGCCTAAAATGCCATTAAGAACGCCTTAAGATGTTTTTAAGATTTCTCGCCTTTTGCTATATACAATTATTGACGCGGTGTAGTATAATGTCATCAGTCATCAACAAACGGAGGACACAGCGTGGATACTTTACGCCCCGAAAATCGCGGCGCAAGCCGTTTGACAATATATATTGCGGCCTTTTTCCTGCCGGTGGCCTTGTTTTTCGCCGTGTGCGCGTGGCTCGGCCTCGTGCCGTTCGGCTCGGCGAGCGCGCTTGATTTGGACTTGCCGAATCAATATCTCTGTTACTTCGGCTATCTGCCGAGCGTCGCCTCCGGCGAAAATGACCTCGTTTACACCTTTTCCAAGACCCTCGGCGGGGACATGATCAGCATGCTGGCGTATTATTTTTTGAGCCCCCTCAACGCCGTTTTCCTTTTCACCTCGCTTGAAGCGCTGCCCCTCGCCGTCACCTGTGTCATTGCCGCCAAGCTCGGCCTCTGCGGGCTTAGCTTTGCCGCCTGTGCCATCAAGCGCCGCCCGGACGCCTCTGTGCTCATCTTTTCCACCGGGTACGCCTTGATGTCTTATAACATCACTTACGCGTCGAATATTATGTGGCTTGACGCGGTTTATCTCCTGCCCGTCATCGTCCTCGGCATTGACCGCGTGGTGAGCGGGCGCTCGCCCGTGCTGTATGCGCTCTCCCTCGCCGCCTGCCTCTTTGTCAATTATTATATCGGCTATATGGTCTGCATTTTCTCGGTGCTGTACTTCGCCTTTCGGCTTCTCGCCGCTGAAAAGGGGGGTGTGCGCGCGCCCCGCGCCGTTTTGCGCTTTGCGCTCGCGTCTTTGCTGGCGGGCGGGCTTGCCGCCGTGGTGCTCGTGCCGACGTTTTTGTCACTCTCCGGCACAAAGGCCGCCGTCAGCGGCGACTTGACCAGCCTCTCTCTCGTTTACACCCCGCGTGACCTTGTGCGCAAGCTCTTTTCCTGCTCGGTTCTCGCAAACGGCGAAGTGAACGTTGCCCCCAATATCTATTGCGGCATACTC
>CAZUSM010000148.1:0-4229 GCA_964623675.1 uncultured Oscillospiraceae bacterium | reverse complement strand
CCCTTGGCTCTCTCTCAGTCAGCGGCGTTGCCGCTGACTGAGAGAGTCACCCCGCCCGCGCCGCCGCAAGACGGCGCGGTCTGCCTTTACTCATCGCTGCATGTTGCAGAACGGCGCATTACCCCCCTCACTCAATCTCCATTCTCACGCTGCCGCTGGTGGTGGAGATGCGGCATTCGCCGCCGGCGGTGTTGGTCGGCACGTCGATTGAGCCGCTGACCGAGTGCGCGTCGAACGCCTTTGGCGTGAGCAGTGAGCCGCGCACGCTGCCGCTGGTGGTGGAAATGCTCAGCCGCGCGGCGTCGCAGGAGTTAAGCTCCACCGAGCCGCTGGAGGTCTTGACTGTGATGACGTCGTCGGCGAGGGTGTCTTTGAGGTGGACGCTGCCGCTGGACGTGGCGGCGTCAAGCTCGCCGCAGGTTAGGCTCGTCAGATGTACGCCGCCGCTCGACGCCTCGACGGCGGCCTCGTCCTCAACGCTCACACCCTCGGCATGAATGCCGCCGCTCGTGGAAGTAAGCGCGAGCTCGCCGCACTCGGCGTCCGTGACGCGTATTGAGCCGCTGGTCGTGTCGAGCTTGAGCTTGGCGGCGGAGACGCCGCGCGCGGTGATTTTGCCGCTGCTTGTCATGGCGTGAACGGCGTCATATTCACGCTCAGGCAGATATATGCTCAGCTTTTCGTCGGCAACGCCGGAGAACAGATGCAACGAGAGCACGGCGCCGGTGTCAACTTCGGCATACAGCACGTTGCCGCGCACCTCGGCCGTCACCTCGGCGTCGTCAAAGCCGACGTATTCCACCAGCGCCGTGTCGCCCTCGGCGCGGAGTATCTCCACTGGGACGGAGCTTGTGTTGATTTCCGCGATGTCGAACGCCTCGATAATCTCAAAAGTCCGCGTCGCCGGGGCACTCTGCGAGAATATACCCAGCAAAATCCGCCCCGCAGTCACGGCGGCCGCCGCCGCGATGAGCGCGACAAGCGCGACTATGCGCGGCCTTTTGCCGCCCGCGCCCGACCCGCTCACGGCGGGCACAGCCGCGCCCACGTCGCTTGCTTCGTTTGCGTCATTACCGGCGGCGTGGGTGTCCGCCGCGCGCTCGCGCCGGAGACGCGTGGCGATATCCTGCGGCGTCCCGGCCTGATTGACGGCCTCGGCCTCACTCACGCCGCCGGATATAAGCGCGTCAATCCGCTCGGCGTAATAATCCAGCGTTATATTGACCTCGTCCTCCGGCATGAAAGCAAGCTCTGCGCGCAATGCCGCGATAAATTCCGATTTTGTCATTTCAAATCACCTGCTATTATATAATCTACAATTCATAACACATGATACGCCAAAAGAAACGATATGTCAAGCGCAAAAGGGCAGGGGAGACGCGGGTGACATGCTTATTTAATAATCACTATATACTATATATAATAAACGCGCGGGGACAGCCCCGCGCGAATGCTTGTTGATTTATTCGGTTCAGCAGCCCGGTTTGCCGAGCATGCGGAACATGTTTTTCTTGTAGGCCTCGACGCCGGGCTGGTTGAAGGGGTTGACGCCGGACATGTACCCGGAGATGGCGCAGGCCATCTCGAAAAAGCACACGAGCGAGGCAAAGCCCTCTTCGTCGCGCTTGTCGACCTCAATGAGCATGTTGGGCACGCCGCCGGAGATATGCGCCTCTTTGACGGCCTCGGACACGGTGGCGCTGATGTCGGTCAAGTCGCGCCCGGCGAGGTAGTTCAGCCCGTCGGCGTCGTCCTCCTCAAAGGGGACGGCGTAGCTGTTGTGCGAGCGCTTGAAGCGCACCACGGTCTCCATCATCGCGCGCGGGCCGTCCTGAATGTACTGCCCCATGGAGTGCAGGTCGGCAGTATACTCGACGGAGGCAGGGAAGATGCCGATGCCGTTTTTGCCCTCGCTCTCGCCGAAAAGCTGTTTCCACCACTCGGCCATGAAGCGGAAGCTCGGCTCATAGCAGGCGAAAATCTCGATGTTATGCCCGTTCTTATAAAGGCGCTGGCGCGCGGCGGCGTACTGCCACGCGGGGTTGTCGACCCCACGGTCGTCGAGCTTGGAAAACTCGTCAATCGCCGTGTCGATTATCTTGCGCACGTCGATGCCGGCCACGGCCATCGGCAGCAGGCCGACGGCGGAGAGGACGCTGTAGCGCCCGCCGACATCGTCGGGCACGACAAAGGTCTCCCAGCCGAACTCGTCGCCCAGCTCTTTGAGCACGCCCTTGTGCGCGTCGGTGGTCTCGAAAATGTGCTCATTTGCCTTGTCGCCGTACTTTTTCTGCAAAAGCTCGCGGAAAATGCGGAACGCGATGGCCGGCTCCAGCGTCGTGCCGGACTTGGAGATGACGTTCACGTCAAAGTCCACGTCGCCCAAAAGCTCAATGGTGTTGCACAGCGCGTCGGCGGAGATGCCGTTGCCGACGAAGAAAATGCGCGGGTCGTCCTTGCCGGGGATGGGCTTGAGCAGCTCGATTGCGCCGCGCGCGCCGAGATAAGACCCGCCAATGCCGATGACGACGAGCGCCTTGGAGCGGGCGCGAATCTTGTTGGCGGTGGCGATGATTTTGTTCAGCTCATAATCCTTTATGCGCCGGGGCAGATCCAGCCAGCCCGTGAACTCGCTGCCGGGGCCGGACTTGTTGAGAAGCGTTTCATAGGCTTTTTCGGCGGCCTCAAAATCCGGGCCGTTGCCCAGAAAACCGGCGGCGCCGGAGAGATCTACTTTAACCATGACTTTGTCTCCTTTTATCTTTGTCAAAGAATTGTTATTGTTGTGAACAGAATCTATTATATACGATTTTCACCGTATTTCAACCGCGAATTTCGCCGTTTTCGGTGTGCAAAACGCCGAAAATCACAGCCCCAGCACCCCGCCGCCGATAAGCCCCAGCATTCCGAGATACCCCAGCCTATCCACATCCGCCCCGGCCAGCACCGGCACGGACGCAATCGCCTCGCCCCCGGCCGAAACGCGCAGCGTGCCGAGCCTATCCCCGCGCCTGACGGGCGCGGGGACGGAGGCGGCGATGTCAAGGCTGTATTCCGCCGCCGCGCCGGTCTTTTTGACAAGGGCGTATTCGTGCCCGCCGAACACGGCGGGCACGAACTCCCGCCGACCCAGCTCCACGCGCACTTCGGGCAGGGCGGTGTCCCCGCGCAGTGAGCACAGCGCGCAGTTTGCAAACGCAAAATCCAGCATGGCCGCGGCGTCGGCATTGCGCGCCTCCGCCGTCGCCGCGCCCAGCACGACGGCGATATATTCCACGCCCTCGCGCTCGGCGGTGGCGGAAATGCAGTATTTCGCTGCCTCGGTGTACCCGGTTTTCAGCCCCGTGCAGCCGGGGTAATAGTACACAAGGCGGTTCGTGCTGCTCAGGCCGAACTCGCCGCCGCGTATGGAGTCCATCCATATCGTGGTGTAATCCTTGATGAATTCGTGCTTCAACAGCTCGCGGCTGAGCATGGCCATGTCGTAGGCGCTGGTGTAATGCTCCGCGCCCTCGAAAAGGCCGGTGCAGTTGGCGTAATGCGTGTCGCTCAGCCCCAGCGCCTCGGCGCGCTCGTTCATGCGGCGCACAAACGCGTCCTCGCTGCCGCTCAGGTGCTCCGCCATCGCCACGGCGCAGTCGTTTGCCGACACCACCGCGATGCACTTGAGCATTTCCCTCACGCTCATTTTCTCGCCCTCGGATAGATACACGCAGCTCCCGCCGAACCCGGCGGTGCGGGCGCTGGCCGTGACAATGTCGTCGAGCGCGATGCGCCCGGAATCAATGTCCTCCGCGATGAGCAGCATGGTCATCAGCTTCGTCACGCTCGCGCTCGGCCGCCGCTCGTGCGCGGCCTTTTCGTATATTATCTCGCCCGTCTCCCTCTCCGTCAGCACCGCCGACGGCGCGCCGACCGAGGGCATTGCGCCCGACGCAAACCCCGGCGCGGCATGCGCCGCCGGGGCGGCGCACAGCAGCGCGCACACTGTGATAACTCCCGCAACAAACCGCTTCAATGGCCTCAACCTCGTTTCAAACCAATCTTGTTTGAAACTATGACACAAATAGTTACAATATGCTTTGGTTTACAATTTCACCTCAAATTCGACGCGCGAAAATGAATATGTGAATAATCCGTGAAACACTTGACACGTAAAATCAATAGGTTTTCAACATTTTCAACAGGGTTTTCAACAGCACAATGTGAATAAAACCCGTATAAACCCC
>CAZUSM010000147.1:0-4231 GCA_964623675.1 uncultured Oscillospiraceae bacterium | reverse complement strand
CCGTGGCAAATAAAAATGCGAGCACAAAGGCAGTTATAAGCTTTATCGTCATGATTTTCTCCAAACAGTCGTTATTACGGTCAAAGCGCGCCTAAAGATTCATGTCAGCGCGATTTTCTCCGTTCAAGCCACTCAGCCACAATTTCTCTTTCGTCCATGTGGTGCTTTTCATGCCCCACGATTTGATAATCCTCGTGGCCTTTGCCGGCTAATAATATTACATCACCGGGGCATGCGTTGTCAATAGCCCAATGTATGGCCTCGACGCGATCGCATATAACCTTTTTGGGCGTGTGCTTGGTTTTCATGCCCTCGGTAATCTCGTTGATGATGGCCATGGGCTCTTCGGTGCGGGGGTTGTCGCTCGTGACGATGACAAAATCGGAGTTGTCCGCCGCAATTGCGCCCATGATGGGGCGCTTGAGGCGGTCGCGGTCGCCGCCGCAGCCGAAAAGGCACACCAGCCGCCCGCGCGTGACAGGGCGCAGGGTTTTCAGCACCGTTTCCAGCGCGCCGGGCTTGTGGGAATAGTCGATGATGATGTTATAATCCCCGTCCGTCGGGACAAGCTCCACCCTGCCCTTGACGCCCTTGGCCGTGCTCATCGCGTCACAGCAGTCTTGAAGGCTGATGCCCAGCGCAAGGCCGACGGATATCGCGCCGAGGGCATTGTGCACGGAGAATATGCCGGGAATGGCAAGGCGCGCGAGCGCAAGCTCGTTGTTATAAACCGCCGCAAAGCGAACGCCGGAGGCGCTCATGCGCACGTCCTTTGCCGTGAGGTCGGCGTCGTTCGTCTCGGCGGAAAAGGTGATAGACTTGCAGGTGGCGCGCTCAATCATATACGGGGTGTGCTCATCGTCGGCATTGAAACAGCCGACGGTGCAGCGGCTGAAAAGCAGGCTTTTCGCCGCGGCGTATTCCTCCATCGTGCCGTGCAGGTCGAGGTGATCCTGCGAGAGGTTGGTGTACTCCGCCACGTCGAAGTGAAGCCCCGCCACGCGGTCAAGCGCCAGCGCGTGGGACGAAACCTCCATCACCACGTGCGTGCACCCCGCGTCAAGCATGGAGCAGAACAGCTTGTTGAGCTCATAGCTTTCGGGCGTGGTGTGTTCGGAATGAATGTGCTCATCGCCGATCATGTTGCCGTTTGTGCCGATGAGGCCGACCTTCGCGCCGAGCTTTTCTTCGAGTATGTGCTTGATGAGATAAGAGGAAGTGGTTTTGCCGCTTGTGCCGGTGATGCCGATGAGCGTCATTTTGGACGCCGGGTTGCCGAAAAACTCGCGGCTGACAAGGGCAAGCCCCTTTCGGCAGTCGGAAACGAGGATATACGGTGTTCCGTCCGTGGGGGCGACCTCGCACAGCACGGCGGCCGCGCCGCGCTCCACCGCCTTGGGAATGAAGCGGTGGCCGTCGCTTTCAAAGCCCTTTATGGCCACAAACAAATCCCCCGGCTGAGTGATGCGCGAGTCATAGCTCACGCCGGGGATATCCAGCTCCGGCGAGGCGGTGCATTCAATGACATCAAGCTCGCGTATAAGTTCTTTCAGCTTCATACGTTTCCTCCGTTTATATCTAAATCAGTATTTTCCGAGCATAGCCTCGTCATTGCGCACGAGGCTGACCTCGATGGCCGTGCCGTGCGCGGCAAGCGCGCCGCAGGGCACGCTCTGCGCACTGACAAGCTGGCTGTTTGCGTCTGTGACAGGGCTGGACGTGCGGATATATATCCCATAATAAGAAAGTGTGTCCCGCGCCTCGGCATAGCTCATGCCGGTCAGTTCCGGCACGGTTTCAAGCTCGGTCGAGGGGGCGGCGTCAAGGTATAGTATCACCTGACTTCCGGCGGCAAGCGATGTGCCGGAGTATGGGAGTTGGTCGGTGACAATGCTCCCCTGCCCGATGGTGCGGTAATTCAGCCCCGCGTCAGCAAGGGCGCTGACCGCCCTGTCAAGCGGCATATCCAGCACAAGGGGCATCACGGCGTCCGCCGCTTTTTCGCCCTTGTCGGGCTCAACGCCCATATATGGCAAAATGTCCGCCATCATGCGCCCGACGACCGGCGCGGCCATCTGCCCGCCGCTGATATACACGCCGGATTCGTTCGATGGGGTGTCCAAGAACACCAGCAGGGCGATTTTCGGGTCATCCGCCGGGGCAAAGCCGATGAAAGAGACAATATACTCCTTTTGCCCGGTTTTGGCCTCAAGGCTGACTTTCTCGCTGGTGCCGGTCTTGCCGCCGATTCTGTAGCCGCTGACGGCGGCGTTGCGCCCCGTGCCGTCGGTTTGGTCGCCGACCACCTTTTCAAGAATCTCTCTGAGCTGTGCGCTGGTTTTCTCGCTGATGACGCGGCGGACAAGCTTGGGGCTGTGTTCATAGGTGGTGCTGCCGTCGGCGGAGAGCATGCCGCGCACGACATAAGGCTGCATGAGGTTTCCGCCGTTGACGCACGCGCTCACGGCGGTGATGAGCTGGAGCGGGGTTATCGTAAAGGTCTGGCCGAATGAGGCGGCGGCAAGCTGGGAAAGGTTTTTCTCCGAGCAAAATGTGTTCTCGCTCCACCATATACTGCCGCTCTCCCCTGCCAGGTCAATGCCGGTGGTGGCGGTGAGATTTGCGTCCTTATCCTCGCTGAGGTTGAGAAAACCAAAGCTGTCGCAGTATTTATAAAAACTCTCTGCGCCGACGCGCTGGCCGATGTTGACAAAGGCGACGTTGCAGGAATGTTGAACCGCCTGAGTGAGCGTCTGCGAGCCGTGGCCGCCGTATTTCCAACAACGGATGGGGTTGGTTCTGCCGATGACGTTGACCGTACCGGGGCAATAAAAGCCGTCGGAAAGGCTGACCTTCCCCTCCTCCAAGGCCATGGCGAGGGTGATAATCTTGAAGGTCGAGCCGGGTTCATAGGTGTCGGAGAGGGCTTTGTTGCGCCACTGGCGCTGCTGTGCCTCGCGGAGAAGCGCGTCGGCCTCGTCCTCGCTTTCGGCGTTGTCGATGGCAAGGCGCGCCTCGGCGCTGACGTCAAGGAAATTGTTCAAATCATAGCCGTCCAGCGAGGCCATTGCGAGAATCGCGCCGGTATTGACGTCCATTGCAATTGCACCTGCGCCGTTTTGAATGTCGTAATCCTCCACGGCCTGTTTGAGGTGCTTTTCCACGTAATATTGAATGGTGGAATCGAGCGTGGTGATGATGTCATACCCGTCCTCGCCGGGGGTGTATTGCTCGAAGCGGGAGAACAAAAGCTCAGTGCCGTAGGCATTGGTGGCGCGGACGGTTTTGCCCGCCGTCCCGGCAAGGGCGGTGTCATACTGCGCCTCGATGCCCTCCAAGCCGTAATTATCCGTGCCGACAAAGCCGATGAGGTGACAGGCAAGGGACGAATTGGGGTAATAGCGCTTGGTGTCGGTCTCCAAGCGGACGCCGCGCAGGCCGTACTCGGTTTTGAAGCGGCGCACGGCGTCTGCCTTGTCGCTTTCGAGCTTGCGCGCGACGGTCACATACCATGAGCCGGTTTGGTTGACCTTATCCAGTATATCATATCGGTCAAGCCCCAGTATTTCGCTGAGCTTGTCGGCGATAAGCTCCTTATCCTCGCCGTACATTTCAATTTCCGCCGGGCTGAGATAAACATTATCCACCGAGGCGCTGACGGCAAGGGGCGTCATGTTGGTGTCATAAATCACGCCGCGCGCCGCGCTGGTCGGCGCTTCGCGGAGCTGCTGATTTATGGCGAGGCTTTCATATTTGCTGTGGTCGATTATTTGCAGCTTATACAGCCGCGCCAAAAGCAGCGCGAATGCAGCTATGCCGCACACTGCCATCAAAAACAGGGTGCGGCGGAGCATTTGCCTGCTCGGTTCATAGCGGCGGGTCGGTTTGAAATTTGCGTCTGACATGTCATACTCCCGTGCGTTGTTGCTGAAAACAGTATATTGCACGGCTTATCCGCTTATGTCAGGACTCAGCCCACGTTAATCGCTTATATGTATGATTTCTATCTGCTCGACGGTGCAGCGGCACATGCCGAGCTCTTCTGTGGCATAACGCTCAAGCTCGTCCATGCTGATGCTTTTTTCAATGGTGGCGAGGAGAATGTCGTTTTGCTCATACAGCTCCTCGGTCGCCTTGGTGAGGCGCGTCGCCGTGTCGTTCACGGCGGCGAGCTTTATGGACGCGAAAAGCGACAGCACCGCCAGCACCGCAGAAAACGCGAACAGCACCG
>CAZUSM010000146.1:0-4261 GCA_964623675.1 uncultured Oscillospiraceae bacterium | reverse complement strand
TGGGTGTACGTCCGTTCGTCTAGCGCGGCGTACCCCAACATTTATTATAGAACCTAAATAAACGCAAAAAGACAGGTGTGGCAGCCACACCTGTCTTTTACTATATGCTTTTCATTAGTCTTTCATATCTTTCACGACTGCGCGAGGTTGGCGAGATAGCCGATGATGTTGTGGTTTATGCCGCCGGTGAGGGCGTTGTTGTAATTGCATATAAACGTCCCGGCAATCAGAATCATCATGGCCTCGGCCTCCTGCTTGCCCACAGTGTCGCCGTATATCGCGACAAGGCACTGCTCCATCGTTTCGCGCCACTCGCGGAATTCGTCCTTGACGAGCGCGGCGATGTCGGCATTATAGTGCGTGAGGACGTAGGTCTGCGTCGTGGCGTTGGGGCGCTGTTCGCCCGCCTTGCCGTTGGCGACGTATGACATGAACGCGTTCATATAGGCCAGATTGCTCTCATAATCGCGGCGGTCGTGCTCGGCGAACCACGCCTTGCACTTTTCCGTCATGAAATCCTTGGTGTAGCGCACATAGCTGATCACCAGGTCGTCGCGGCTGTCAAAATAATTGAGGAGTTTGGCGTGGGACATGCCGGCCTCCGCCGCAATGTCGCGCAGAGACACCTTTGCCATCGGCTTTTTCTCCATGCAGCGCTGAAACGCCATCAAAATATCCCGGCGCATCGCCTCTTTGTCGACCATCAAGGGCATTTTGCTCACCTCAAGGATGAAGTATAACAGGAAATCAGCCCATGCGCAAGCCCACAATCAGCATTTTCGCGCCCATCGCCGTGACCAAGACGGCGCTCGCCTTGAGCATATATTTGTTCCATTTTCGCGGGATGAACGCGCCGAGCGCCGCGAAGGCCGCGAGCAGCGGCACAGTTCCGAGCGCGAAGACCAGCATGCTCGCCGCGCCGCACACCCAGCCCCCGCCGGACACGGCGTGCAGCCACATTGCGTACAGCGACCCGCACGGCATCAGCCCCGTCAGTGCGCCGACGATGAGCGGCCGCCCGGCAAAGCGTCGCCGCGCGCCCAACGGCAGCCGGCACGGCGCGGGCGCGCGCCTCAGCGCGCGCAGCCCCGGCACAAGCCCCCACATATCAAGCCCCATGAGCGCGACGAGAAGCCCCACCATGGTGAAAACCATGGATTTCACGCTCGGCGAATACGCGATGACAGCGCCGAGCGCGCCGAAAAGCGCGCCCATGAGCGTGTATGCCGCGACGCGCCCGGCGTTATATAAAAGCGCGGCCTTGGCCGGGGCTTTTTCGTCGGTGCAGACGCCCAGGGCGATTCCGCCGCACATGCCGACGCAATGCGGGCTTTGAAAAAACCCCGCGAGAAACACCGCCCACAGCGGCGCGCCGTCGCCGAGACTGAGCGCCCCGCCGCCGAAGTTGAGCAGCCACCACGTCAAAAGCGCCGCCGCCGCGAGGCACAGCGCGTCCGCGATGAGCGCGCCGCCGCGCCGTACGCCCGGCTCAAAGCCGGCCTCGCAAAGCCGCGCGGCAAGCGCATGGGGCGTCGTTATCGCGCTGTCATATTCAATCTGCACCGCGCTTTTGACATAGCTTGCCCGCGCGGAAACGACGCCGCGCGTGCGCAAAAGCAGCTCCTCCACCTCGCCCACGCAGCTGCGGCAAATCATGCCGCGAATTGTCAGTTCAAGTGTTTCGGTTTTCATACTTATTAAGCCTCAAAGAGTTCAAAAGCACCGCGTTTGACGACAGCGACATCGCCGCCGCCGCGATTGACGGATTCAGCACCCCGCATGCCGCCACGGGGATGCACACCGCGTTATAAAGCGCCGCCCACGCAAAGCCCTGACGCACCGTGCGTATCGTGGCGCGCGACAGGCGCAGCGCCAGCGGCACTTTGCGCACGTCGCCGCCCGGCAGGACGATGTGCGCGCAGTCAATGGCGACGTCCGTGCCCGTGCCCATAGCGACGGCGAGGTCTGCCTCGGCCATGGCGGGGGCGTCGTTTATCCCGTCGCCCACCATGGCGACGGTTTTGCCCTCGGACTTCAGGCGCGTCACGGCGGCGGCCTTGTCGCCGGGGTGCACACGGGCAAGGACGGCGTCAATGCCGCACTGCTCGGCGACGGCGCGCGCCGCGCCCTCGTTGTCGCCCGTGAGGAGATACACCTCGATGCCGAGCTTTTTCAGCTCTTCAACCGCTTCCCTCGCGCCGGTTCTGACCCTGTCGGCGGCGTACAGCGCGCCGATGAGTGCCCCGTCGGCGGAGACGCAAATCTCCGTCATCACGCGCGCATCCTGCACCGGCAGGGGCGAGACGTCCACGCCCTCGCGCGCCATCAGCTCGCGGCTGCCCACCGCGACGCGCCGCGCGTCCACCGCGCCCGTCACGCCAAGCCCGGCAACAGAGCAAAAGCCCTCCACCGTCGGCGGCAGTGCGTCGGGCGCGCGATAGGCCGCGCAGCGAACCACCGCGTCGGCAAGCGGGTGCTCGGAAAGGCGCTCCAGCGCGGCGGCGAGGGCGACAAGCTCACGCTCGTCGCCGCCGGGGGCGGCGACGACGGCACAGACCTCCGGTTGCCCGACGGTCAGAGTCCCGGTTTTGTCGAATATGACCGCGTCGACCTTGTACGCGCGCTCCAGCTCTGCGCCGTTTTTGAAGAGTATGCCCAGCTCCGCCGCGCGCCTAGCCCCGGCCATCAGCGCCGTGGGCGTGGCGAGGCCGAGCGCGCAGGGACACGCGATGACCAGCACGCCGCACACGGCGTAAACCGCGCGCCCGGCGTCGCCCGGCGCGATGACGAACACCCACAGTGCGAACACCAGCGCCGCCACGGCGAGAATGACCGGCACGAACACCGCCGCGATTTTGTCCGCAAGGCGCTGAATCGGCGCTTTCGCGGCCTGACTTTGGCGAACCATATCCGCGATTTGGCGCAAGACCGAGTCCTTGCCGAGGCTCGCCGCGGCGATTTTGACCGAGCCTGTGCGGTTGAGCGTCCCGCCGACGACCCTGTCCCCGGTCTTTTTCGGCACGGGAACGGCCTCACCCGTCAGCATGGACTCGTCCACGGCGCATTCGCCCTCCAGCACGACGCCGTCCACGGGCACGCGCTCACCGGGGCGGACGAGAATCACGTCGTGCTCGTCGATTTCGTCAACGGCGAGCTCGCGCTCCTCGCCGCCGCGAATGACCGAGGCGGTTTTCGGCTGAAGCCGCAGGAGCTTTCGCACGGATGAGTGTGTCTGGTTGACCGCCGTGGCCTCAAGATACCGCCCGAAAAGCAGCAGCGACACCAGCACACCCTGACAGAGGAAATACAGCTTGATGTTCTCCGCCACGGTGAACACCGTGACGGCGCTGTAAACAAAAATAATCGTGGTGGACAGGGCGATGAGCAAGTCCATGCCCGGCGTTTTGTTCCGCAGTGAGCGGACGGCGCTTTTATAAAACAGCATGCCGGGGCCGAGCTGGATGAGCGCGGCGAAAACAAGCTGCACAAGCGGCGGCAAGTCCCACAGCAGCGGCATCGTCAAAAACACCGCCGCGATGAGCGCGCGCAAAACGGAAAAGCGCCGCGCCAGCTCGGCCTCCTCTTCGCCGCTTTCAACCTGCCCCAGCTCTGCCCACACCCCGGCCTCGCGCGCGGCGAGGATGAGGCGGCGGCTGTCGTCATTCGCCGTCCACAGCTTGACCCACGAAGCGCAAGCCCCGACCTCGACCGCGCACACACCCGGCACGGCGCTGAGCGCCGCGTTCAGCCTGTCCGCCGCGCCGCCGTCAAGGGCGGCATGTGTAAGCTCGACGCGGTCGGTGATGATGTCAAAGCCCGCCCTTTTCACGGCGCGGACAAGCGAATCCGGCGTTGTGCGCCGCGCATCAAAGCGCACGTCCACGCGCCCGTCGGCGAAGCTCGCCGACGCGCTGTCCACCCCCGGCAGGGTCGACAGGGCGCGCTCAATGCGCGGCACACAGGCCGCGCACTCGATGTTTGAAATTCTGATGCTTATTGTTGTCATAGCTATAAATCAGGGCGGCCAAGGCCGCCCGATTGTGTTATTGCGCCTGTTCGGACTCTTTTTTGAGCTGTGCGAAGCTCTTGAAGCCGATGTACGAGCAGGGCAGGCAGAACACCGGCACATGGAACAGCAGCACCCAGCTCAGCCAGTCCACGCCTTGATAAAAGTTGCCTTGATACGTCACACCCTCGATAAGCTCAAAGTACGAGAAGTTCCACACGCCCCAAAGCCCGGTTGCCGAGCCGCACAGGTGCA
>CAZUSM010000145.1:0-4270 GCA_964623675.1 uncultured Oscillospiraceae bacterium | reverse complement strand
TGACGGTTTTCCCCGTGCCCTCATAGCCGAACTTCACGTGCGAAAACTCCACGCCCCCGCTGACGTTTCCAAGCGTTTCGCGCTTGCCGGTCTCGTCGGCAAGCTCCTCGCTCTCCAAAAACTCGAACACGCGCTCGCCCGCGGCGGCTGCGGTTTGCAGCGACTGCATCGCCTGTGCGATTTGGCTGAGCGGCTGGGTGAAATAGCGCACGTACATTATAAACGCCACTATCACGCCGAACTCAATCCGCCCCGCCATGGCCAGCGCCGCGCCCACCACGCACACCGCCACATAGCCCAGGTTGCCGATAAAGCCCATCAGCGGCTGCATAAGCCCCGAAAGGCACTGCGCCCTGAACCCGGCGGCGCGCATTTGCGCGTTCAGCCCGTCAAACTCGGCGAAAATCTCCCGCTCGGCGTTGTACGCCTTGATGACGCCCTGCCCGGTGTACATTTCCTCCATGTATCCGTTGATTTCACCGAGCTTGCGCTGCTGAATGGTGAAGTATTTCTGCGAGCGCTTCATAATCACGCTCATCAGCGCAAAGCCCAGCACCGTGGACAGCACCGCCGTCAGCGTCATGGTGACGTCGGTAATCGCCATCATGAACAGCGACCCGGCAAACAGCACAATCGCGTGCACAAGGTTTGCAATGCACTGGTTGAACGACTGGCCGATGGTGTCGACGTCGTTTGTCACGCGCGAGAGTATGTCGCCGGTGGTGTTGCGGTTGAAAAACGCCATGGGCAGTCGGTTTATCTTTTTCGCGATGTCTCCGCGCAGGCGCTGTGACACTCTCTGCGTCACCGTGGCCATCACCTGACCCTGCACCAGCGACAGCACAAAGCTCGCCGCATAAAACGCCACCAGCACCATGCACGCCTTGGTCACGGCGGCCATGTCGATGCTGCCCATCAGCCCGGCGGCGATGAGCGTGGTGACGTCGGACAGCTTGTCCGGCCCCAAAAGGGTCAGCACCGTGCCGCCCACGGCGCACAGCACCGCCGCCGCGATGCCCCACGCATGCGCCTTGCAATATCTCAAAAGCTTTTTCCACGTGCCCACCAGGTCCTTGGGCTTTTCAACGACCCTGCCGGGGCCGCGTCCGGGCCCGCGGCCGGGGCCGGGGCGCATGCCCATGGGGCGCACGGGTGTGCTTCTCGTTTCGCTCATGCCAATTCCTCCTCACTCAGCTGTGAAAGCGCGATTTGCCGATAGACCTCGCAGGTACGCATAAGCTCGTCATGCGTGCCGCTGCCGACGATTCTGCCCTCGTCGAGCACGATTATCCGGTCTGCCTCGCGTATTGTGCCGATGCGCTGGGCGACGATGAGGCGCGTGGCCTCGCCGCAATGTTTGTCCAGCGCGCGGCGCAGCGCCTTGTCGGTTTTATAGTCCAGCGCGGAGAACGAATCGTCAAACACGTATATCTCCGCGTCGCGGCACACGGCGCGCGCGATGGAAATGCGCTGCTTCTGCCCGCCGGAGAGGTTGCCGCCGCCCTGGGCGATGTCGGCGTCCACGCCGTTTTCCATTGCGGAGACGAATTCGTCGGCCTGCGCAATGCGCACGGCCTCGCCGATGCGCGCCTCCTGCTCCTCGCGTGCGCGGCCGTTGTCGCCAAAGGCGACATTCGTGCCGACCGTGCCCTTGAACAGCGTTGCCTTTTGCGCGACGTAGCCGATTTTGTTCCTGAGCTCGCGCTGGGTGTAGTCCTTCACGTCCACCCCGTCGACCAGCACCTGACCCTCGGTCGCGTCATAAAAGCGGGGGACCATGTTGATGAGCGTGCTTTTGCCGCTGCCGGTCGAGCCGATGAAGGCGACGGTTTCGCCCTTGTGCGCCGTGAAGGATATGTCATGCAGCACGTATTCCTCCGCGTCGGGATAGCGGAAGGAGACGTTGCGAAACTCCACCTCGCCCTCGTGCCCCGCGAGCCCCTCTGCGCCCGCGCCGTCGATTATGGCGGGCTTGGTGTCGAGCACCTCGTTGATGCGCGCGGCGGACACGCTCGCCCTCGGCAGAATCATGAATATCATCACCAGCATCATGAACGACATCACCACCTGCATCGCGTAGGTCGAGAACACCACCATCTCCGAGAAAAGCGTCACCCGCGCGCCCATCGCGGCGGAATTTATCAATATCGCGCCTATCCAATAAATCGCGAGCGTCAGCCCGCTCATTATCATCTGTATGCTCGGCGACATGAACGCCATCGTCCGCTGGGTGAAAAGCTGGTTCTCGGTCAGCTCGCTGTTGGCAAAGTCGAATTTGGCCTGCTGATAATCCTCGGCGTTGTATGCGCGGATGACGCGCAGGCCGTTCAGGTTTTCGCGCGTGACGCGGTTGAGGTCATCCGTCAGGCTTTGCACGCGCTTGAACTTCGGCATCGCCACGAGGACGCACACCGCCACCGTCAGCAGCAGCACCACCACCGCCAGCGCCGTCGTCAGCGACCATTCGCGGCTTTTGCCGATTATCTTCGCCGTCGCCCACACGGCCATTATCGGCGCTTTCACCAGCACCTGCAAGCCCATCACTATCAGCATCAAAACCTGCGTGGTGTCGTTGGTCGAGCGCGTGATGAGGCTGGCCGTGGAAAAGCGGCTTATCTCCTCCATGGAGAACGACTGCACCTTTTTGAACATCTTTTCGCGCAGTGTCGCGGCGAAGTTCGACCCGATGCGCGCGGTGCACACCGCGGTCATGACCGACGCCGTCAGGCTGCCGAGGGCGCACAAAAGCATGAGCGCGCCGTTGCGCAATATCTCCGCCATCGCGCTGCCCGGCGTCTGCACGAGCACGGTGATTTCCGACATATAGTCCGGCATCGTCAGCTCCAGCCACACCTGCGCCACAATGAACAGCAGCGCACACGCGGACAAAAGCCATTCCTTTTTCGTGAAGTTTTTGAGTATTTTAAGCATTTTAACCCCCCTGTTGCCAATATAAAAGAGCCGACGGAGCATATCTTACGATCGTCCGTCGGACTTATTATAAAACCGTTTTTTTAACTGACAAGAAACTTTATGTTAGCAAAGTGTTAAGATGCTTTAGCGTTTTAACGCACCACCACGTTCTCCTCGCCCAAAAGCTCCTTCAGCTCGGTCACGAGCGCCCGGTGAATCACGCACTGCGCCACGAGCTTTTTCTTTTCCCGCTCGCAGTATATTATCATCTGCTGCCCGCCGGGGAACATGGTCAAAATCAGCTCGATGCGCGCCCTCATCGGGTCGTCCTCGCCCTTGAGCTTCACCCACAGCTTTTTGCCGCGGTATTGGTCGCGGTCTCGGGCGCGCGCCTCCTCGACGGGGTTCGTGCGGACGCTGTCCGCGTCCGCAATCGGGCGCACGGCGTCCACCATGAGCTGCGGCTCTTTCTCGTCGCGCACGGAGATGCGCCCGCGCACGATCAGCGCCTCGTTTTCGCGGATGTGCTCGCCGCACTTGTCCAAAACGCGCTGAAACGCAATCATTTCAATGCTGCCGGTGTCGTCTTCGAGCACGATATAGCTCATCAGCGAGCGGTTTTTCGTCGGGCGGGTTTTCACCGAGGCCACCACGCCCGCCACGGTGATGGTCTGCCCGTCGACAAAGCTGTGCGGCTCATTGTCGGAGGCAAGGTCGTTCATCACCACGCCTATCGCCTGCGCGCCCACGCGGCGCACGGCCTCGCGGTATTCGTCCATCGGGTGGCCGGTCAGATACAGCCCCGTGACTTCCTTTTCCATCGCCATGCGCTCGCGCGCGGTGTAGTCCTCGATGTCGGGTATTGGAATCTCCACGGGCTGCATCTCGCCGTAGTCGTCGCCGTCCGTGCTGTCGCCGAAGAGGTCAAGCTGCCCGGCGATGTTCTGCTTGAGCGCTTGCGCCACGGAGTCGATGACGGCCTCGTGAATCTGCATGAGGGCGCGGCGGCGATAGCCCAGCGAGTCGAACGCCCCGGCCTTGATGAGGTTTTCCACGGCGCGGCGGTTGAGGTCTTTGCCGCCCATGCGGCGGCAAAACTCCGCAAAGTCCTTGAAAAGCCCGTTTTGCTCGCGCTCGGCCACGAGCGCGTTTATCGCGCCCCAGCCTATCCCCTTTATCGCCACCAAGCCATAGCGCAGATTCTCCCCCGCGACGGTGAAGTTCGCGCCCGATTCGTTGACATCCGGCGGCAGGAGCTTTATGCCGATTTCGCGGCACTCCGCGATATACTCGGCCACCTTCGGGCTGTTGTCCAGCACCGAGGTCAAAAGCGCGGCCATGTACTGCTGGGGATAGT
>CAZUSM010000144.1:0-4321 GCA_964623675.1 uncultured Oscillospiraceae bacterium | reverse complement strand
CCGCCATCGAGACCGCGCTCAACGAGGCCAAGGCCAACGGCATCCACGGCAAGGAGACCACGCCGTTCTTGCTGGCCAAGGTCGTGGAGCTGACCGGCGGCGACAGCCTTGAAAGCAACATTCAGCTCGTCCTCAACAACGCCCGCCTCGCCGCCAAAACCGCCGTGGCTCTGGCGTAAGAGTTTTCCGGCCATACAATCAATAATCCCCTGCCCATGCTCGGCTTTGCCGGGTGTGGGCAGATTTTTGTTGAAATATTTCATGGCGCGGGGTATAATATGATGATTTATTATGTTTTATCGAAAATATTTGGGTGGGCGGGAGACGAACCCCTGCCGCCCGGCGCAAAGGAGTCGGCATGAGCGACAATTGCAAGGTGTCCGTGCTGTGCACGGCGTTCAACCACGAGGAATACATCCGCGACGCGCTGGAGGGCTTTGTATCGCAGAAAACCGAGTTTGAGTTCGAGGTGCTGGTCAATGACGACTGCTCGTCCGACGGCACGGCGGACATCATCCGCGAATACGCCGCGCGCTACCCCGACATTATCCGCCCGTTTTATCAAGAGAAAAACCTTTACACTCAGGGCGGCATGCCGCATCTTTTTTCCACCGTGTTCTACCCCAACGCACGGGGTGAATACTTCACCCTTTGCGAGGGGGACGACTATTGGTGCGACTGCGAAAAGCTGCAGCGGCAGGTTGATTTTCTCGACGCGCATGCGGATTATTCCGCGTGTGTGCACAACACGCGCCTGCACTACTGCGACGGCAGTGCGCCCGACGCGCCGCTGCTCGCCGAGGGCGAGGGCGACCGCGATGTTGACTTTTTCACCGTGATTCGCGGCGCGTCGCACTCGTTCCACACAAGCTCGATCATGGCGCGGCGCGAGTTCATCGAAAACCCGCCCGACTTCCACTATGCCGCCGCCGCGCACGGCTTCACAGATTACGCCATCGGATTGTGGCTGACGCTAAACGGCAGGGTGCGGCTTCTCGACCGGGTGATGAGCGTATACCGCATTGCCTCGAACCCCACGGCGTGGAGCAGCAAGCTGGATGCGCATTACGCCCGTCTGAAGGAGTTCATCACGGGCGAGCTTGCCATGATGGAGCTGCTCATCGGCCACCTGACAGACGATGCGCAGGTCAAGGCCACGCGCGAGGTCATGCGCGAGAGGCAATATGAGCTGTATTATATAGAAGGGCGCGTGGACGAGCTGGTCAAGCCCGAATTTCGCGACATTCACCGCGCGCGGGGGATGAAGCACCGCGTTGTGACGCGCATGAAGCTGTGCTTCCCCGCGCTGCACCGGGCTTACCGCCGCCGCCGCGGCTATGAGGATTACTGATGGACAACAAGCAAAAGGTCGTTTCAAATCTGATATGGCGCTTCATGGAGCGGTTCGGGTCTCAGCTTGTTGCGATGGTGGTGCAAATCGTGCTGGCGCGCATGCTCGACCCGGAGGTGTTCGGCACGGTGGCCAAGGTGACGATAATCACGACGATTCTGTTGGTGTTCGTCGACAGCGGCATGGCCAACTCCCTCATTCAAAAAAAAGACCCGGATGATTTGGACTTTTCGTCCGTTTTCTATTTCAACATCGTTTTTTGTCTTCTGCTGTATGCGGGGCTGTTTGCCGCCGCGCCCGCGATTGCGCGGTTTTATGACGACACGGAGCTTGCCGCCATTGTGCGCGTGCTGGGGCTGACGGTGGTCGTGGCGGGCGTGAAAAACGTGCAGCAGGCATACGTGTCCAAAACGCTGCAATTCAAGCGCTTTTTCTTCGCCACGCTGGGCGGGACGCTTTTCTCCGCCGCGCTGGGCATCACGATGGTTTTCCGAGGCTACGGCGTGTGGGCGCTCGTGGCGCAGCAGCTTTCAAACGTCGCGGTGAACACGGCGATATTGTGGCTGACCGTCGGCTGGAGGCCGAAGTGGATGTTCTCGTTTCAGCGCCTCGGCGGGCTGCTGAGCTATGGGTGGAAGCTGCTGGTGTCCGGGCTTTTGGACTCGGTTTACAACAAGCTGCGCGAGATTATGATTGCGGTGTTCTACACCGACGCGGACTTGGCGTATTATAATCGCGGCAACACCTACCCCTATCTCATCGTGGAGAACATCAACGCCTCGATTGACAGCGTGCTGTTGCCGGTTTTGTCCGCCGAGCAGGATCACACCGAGCAGGTGCGCAACATGACGCGGCGCGCCATACGCATAAGCAGCTATGTGATGATGCCGATGATGATGGGGCTGGCCGTGTGCGCCGAGCCGCTCATCCGGCTGCTGCTGACGGAAAAATGGCTGCCATGTGTGCCGTATCTGCGCATATTCTGCTTCAGCTATGCGTTTTATCCCCTGCACACGGCAAACCTCAACGCCATCAAGGCCATGGGGCGCAGTGATTTGTTTTTGAAGCTGGAAATCATCAAAAAGGTGTTCGGCGTGATAATATTGCTCATCACCCTGCCCTACGGCGTGTACGTGATGGCGCTGAGCCTGCTGTTCACGAGCGTGATGAGCCAGTTGATAAACTCCTGGCCGAACAAGCGCCTGTTGGGGTATTCGTATATCCAGCAGTTCAAGGATATGCTGCCGTCGATGCTGTTGTCGTGCGCAATGGGCGCGGCGGTGTACCCGCTGTCCCTCCTCGGCTGGAGCGACTGGGCGACGCTGCCGCTGCAGGTGCTTTTGGGCGCGGCGGTGTACGTCGGCGGGTCAATCGTATTCAAGCTGGACAGCTTTAATTATCTTCTTTCTATCTTGAAAAAGCTCATGCACCGCGGAGGCGGGCAGGGGCAAGAGGCAGGTGCGGAAAATGGCTGATGTGAAGAACATACTGGTGTTCCCCGCCGGGACAGAGATCGCGCTGGAGATTCACGACGCGCTCAAATACAGCAAGTTCGTCAAGCTTTTCGGCGCGACGAGCGTGGACTGCCACGCTGATTTTGTGTTCAAGGAGTGCGAGGGGGACGTGCCGTTTGTCGACGATCCGGGGCTGATCGACGCGCTCAATGACATCATCGACCGCCACGCCATCGACTACGTCTACCCCGCGCATGACAGCGCCCTTTTGCGCCTGACGCAGGAGCAGGCGCGGCTTCACGCGCCGGTTGTGACCTCGGCACTGGAAACCGTGGAAATCACGCGCTCGAAAAACAAGACCTATGAATATCTCGCCGGGGCGGATTATCTCCCCGCGAGCTACCCGGACGCGGACAGTGTCCCGGCCTACCCGGTGTTCATCAAGCCCTCGGTGGGTCAGGGCGCGGTGGGCGCGCGGCGCATTGACAGCCGCGCCGCGCTCGACGCGGCACTGGCCGACGGCACGGAGTATGCAATATGCGAGTATCTGCCGGGAGAGGAGTTCACGGTGGACTGCTTCACAGACAGACACGGGGCGCTGCGCTTCGTCTCGCCCCGCACACGCGCGCGCATACGCGCGGGGATTTCGGTGCGCTCGCGCGCGTTTGCACCGGACGCGGGCATCATGCGCGTGGCCGAGGACATCAACCGCCACTTCGACTTCAACGGCGCGTGGTTTTTCCAGCTGAAAAAGAACGCGCAGGGGGAATACCGCCTGATGGAAATCGCCCCGCGCATTGCCGGGACGATGTGCGTGGCGCGCAATCTCGGCGTGAACATGCCGCTGTTGACGCTGTATAACCACTGGGGCTACGATGTGGGCATCATCAACAACGCCAACGCCGAGCTCATCGACCGCGCGTTCATCAACCGCTTCAAAACCGACATTGAGTATGAGCGCGTGTACGTGGATTTTGACGACACGGTGGTTTTGCGCGGCAAGGTCAACAGCGCGCTGATGATGTACCTTTATCAGGCGAGAAACGCCGGGAAAAAGCTTGTGCTGCTGACAAAGCACGCAAACGACTTGGCCGAAAGCCTTGAAGCCCACGCCATATCCCCCGCACTTTTTGACGAGATTATCCACCTCGACAAATCCGCCGACAAGGCCGCGCACATAAAGCCGCACTCCATACTCATCGACGATTCGTTTGCCGAGCGCAAGCGCGTGCACGACGAATGCGGCATACCGGTTTTCGACCTGGACATGGTCGAAAGTCTTTTGGACTGGCGCGCCTGAGCCAAGGCGCGGCGCGCAACAGAAAGGAGAGCAATTCATGAGCACCATCAACGTCACCCGCTCCTCCATGCCGGAGTTTGAGGAATACTGCGAAGAGATTCGCGACATTTGGGACAGCCGTTGGCTGACGAACATGGGCACAAAGCACCATCATCTTCAAGCGGGGCTTGAAAAATATCTCGACGCCGAGCACGTCACGCTGTTCACAAACGGCCA
>CAZUSM010000143.1:0-4326 GCA_964623675.1 uncultured Oscillospiraceae bacterium | reverse complement strand
CCCAAAACTTGCAGTCATAGCGCAGCCACAGCGCGGCGTAAAACGCGGCGTTGACCGCAACGGCATCGTAAAGCGCGAGGCACAGGCTTATGATTTTCCAATGCTCGATGTGCCCCTTGCGTTCGCCATGATTAGTCTGCATTCGCGCAAGCCCTCCCTTGTCTCGGTGCAATAAATATCAAAACCCCGCCCACGGCAAAACACCGCAAACGTGTCATCTTACTACATATAACTATATATTTATATCACTTTCAGCCCCGTATGTCAATCTCACACGCCGTATACGCCTAGCTCCGCGATGGCCTGCGCCATGCGCTCGTGCGTCAAGCGCGCGGCGGTGTCGGCGTCGTGGTTCAAAAGCGCGGTGTACAGCTCCAGCTTTCTTTCATACATGCTCGCAATGCCGCTTTTTTTGCAGTCGATTGACCACAGATAAATGCTCTGCGGCTTGAACGAATGATAAAGCAACGGCATCAGCACATTGCCCGACAACACCGCAAGCTCATGATGAAAGGCAAAAATGCGCGCGGCGGCCTCGTCGTTGTCGTTCGTTTCGCGTATGCTGTCCAGCAGCGGGGCAAGCTCCTCCAGCTCGTTTATTCCCGCGCGCTCCACCACGAGGCGCATGCACATCACCTCCATCGCGTCGCGCGTCTCCAAAAGCGAGCGCACCTCATTTTTCCTCAGCGCCCCGCCGTTATACCGCATTATCGCCACCAGCGTCTCCATCGTGCCGCGCCGCCGATAATCGCACACGTACACGCCCTGCCTCGGCTTTATCTCCACAAAGCCCAGCTTTTCAAGCTCCACCAGCCCCGCCGAGACCACCGTGCGCGATACGCCCATTTTCACTGCCAGCTCCCGCGCCGGGGGCAGCTGCTCCCCGACGGCAAGCTCGCCGGAAAGTATCATGTTTTCAATCTGCTGCACGAAAAGATCCGTCATCGACAGCGCCGTGATTTTGTTGAAGCCCATTTTGCCCTCCCTGTTCCGCGTCACGTGCAATTGCACGTGGACATACCAAATGCGTTTTTCTCGATTTTACATGCTTTATGCTCAAAAGTCAAGCGCCGATATTGCCGCTTATGCCGAAATTGAACCCGTTAGCTTGACACAAGGCTGACAAAGCATATAATATTGATTGCAAACCGCGTGGTAATACCACGCATAGAACAACGCGATAATGATAAGGAGGAATGGCTCATGCCAAAATATGACGCCGTAGTCATCGGCGCGGGAAACGGGGGACTTGCCGCGGCATGCCGATTTGCCAAGGCCGGTAAAAAGACCCTGCTCATCGAAAAACACAATCTCCCCGGAGGCGTGGCCTCCAGCTTCAAGCGCGGTCGCTTTGAATTTGAAACCGCCTTGCACGAGTTGTGCGAATTCGGCACGGCCGAGAACCCCGGCGGCTGCCGCCAGACAATCGTGGATGAATTCGGCCTTGATATCCCGTGGCATCAAGTGCCGGACAACTTCCGCGTCATAACCACCGCCAGCGACGGCAAAACCCACATCGACGCAACGCTCCCCAGCGGGCGCGAAAACTTCATCAACAAGATGGAGGAGCTTGTCCCCGGCTGCCGTGAATCGGTTGAAAAATTCTTTTCTCTCGCCATTGAAACGCGCGCCGCTGGCAAGTATATGACTGCCTCCGGCGGCAAGCCCGACACCAAGTACATGCAAGAGCATTTCCCCAATTTCCTGCGCACGGCGGCGTATCCCGTCAACACCGTGCTCATCAAGGCGCTGAAAATGCCGCCCCTTGCCCGCGACATTATGAACACCTATTGGGGCTATCTCGGCGTGGACGCGGATCACCTCAGCTTCATGCAGTATGCGAACATGGTCGATTTGTACGTCGACCACGGCGCATGGATTCCCGAAAAGACCTCCAACCAGCTCACCACCGGCTTGATGGAGCGTTTCCGCGCCATGGGCGGCACAACTTGGCTCAACTGCACCGCCGAGGAGATACTCTTTGACGAAAATGACCGCGTGTGCGGCGTCCGCACCACGTCCGGCGACGTGGAAACGCGCTGGATTGTCTCCAACGCCAACCCCACCATGGTCTACGGCAGCATGATTCCCGAACGCCTTGTTCCGGAGCGGGAGAAAAAGCTCGCCGGCGGTCGCCGCTTTTCCGCGCGCATGTTCGTGGTGTACATGGGGCTGAATAAAAGCGCCGAGGAGCTGGGCTTGAAGGATTACAGCTACTTCCTCCCGCAGTCGGCCGACTCCGTCAAGGAGTATGAAAGCCTCAAGAGCATTGAGACGAACAAGTATAACATCGCCCTCTGCTACAACGTCGTCAACCCCAAGGCAAGCCCGGAGGGCACGTGCATCGTCTCCCTCACCACCACGTATATGGAGGACTGCTGGAAAGACATCGAACTGAAAGACTATGTCAAGACCAAAAACAAGATAGCCTCCGACATGATTGACTGGTTTGAAGAGAAGGTCGGCGTGAGCATCCGCCCGTACATTGAGGAATTTGAAGTCGCCACGCCATGGACATTCTGCCGCTATGCAAGCGTCCCGCAGGGCGCGGCCTACGGCTATGAGCTGCGCGACTGGGACAACATGATGCCGCGCATGGCGATGATGCGCGAGGAGTACCCGATAAAGGGCTTGAAGTTCTGCGGCGCGGCCAGCATACGCGGCGACGGCTTCAACTCCGCCATATTCAGCGGCGACACCATTGCCAAGCTCACAATAAGCGAAATGAACGCAGAGGAGGGCAAATAAAATGGGGAAATATCTTTCTGTTCACTTTTTGAGCTTCATTGACATGCTCAAGTTCAAAAATCTCGCCAAAACCCGCCGCGAGACCATCGCGTCGCTTGACGCCAAGCCTCTGCCCAAAACGCTCGACACCAACGAAAAGGCAAAGTCATATCACCCCCTCCGCCAGCGCGTCAGAATAAAAGAAAAGCGCCAAAACGGGCCCGATGCCGTCACCGTCGTGCTGGAGAGCGCGGACGGCAAAGCGCTCGCGCCGTTTCGCGCGGGGCAGTATATAAGCGTGTCCGTCTCCGCCGGGGCGACCAAGACCACCCGCTCTTATTCGCTGTGCTCATCTCCCGCGTGGGCGTATGACGGGGTTTATCACATCACCGTCAAGCGCGTTGAGGACGACGGCTTTGTCAGCAAGTTCATTCAGGACGAGTGGAATGTGGGCTATGAGCTGTGGATTTCCGCGCCGCAGGGGCACTTGTACTATGAGCCGATACGCGATGAAAAGCACGTTCTCGCGCTTGCGGGCGGTTCGGGCATCACGCCGTTCATGGGTATGGCCTACGCCGTGCGCGACGGATACGAGGATTTTGACCTCACGATTATTTACGGCTCCAACACGGAAAAGGACATCATTTACCGCGCCGAGCTTGACGAGCTGTGCCGCACCTGCGACAAGGTGCACGTGGTTTACGTCCTCTCCGGCGAAGAGCGTGAGGGCTTTGAAAAGGGCTTCATCACCGCCGAGCTTATCGAAAAATACGCCGCCGGCAACAAGGTCAGCGTGTTCATGTGCGGCCCGCAGGCGATGTACAACTTCCTCGACGGCGAGGTCAAAAAGCTCGCTTATGACCACAAGCACGTCCGCCGCGAGCTTTTCGGCATGATAAAAGACCCGTGGATGCAGCCCGACTGCCCGGAGAATCTGCGCGGCAAGCACTTCACCGCCAAGGTCATCATCCATGACGTTGAGCACACCGTGCCTGTTTTCTCCGACGAGCCGCTTCTGACCGCGTTTGAGCGCGCGGGGCTGAGTGTCCCGTCCCGTTGCCGCAGCGGCGAGTGCGGCTGGTGCCGCTCGCGCCTCATCTCCGGCGAGGTGTATGTCCCCGAAATCACCGACGGCCGCCGCGCCGCCGACAAAGACTTCGGCTATATCCATCCCTGCTCCACCTTCGCCCTCACCGACCTGGTCGTCGAAGTTCCGGGGCAGTACCAAAGCTGATTGAAAAGCAAGGCGTTATGCTCCTCGGCGACGAGTTTTTGGCTTGTGTGAAAACCGGCATGACCGTAACCGTAAAGCCCGGCGGCGTTGTCGAAGTGAAGTAAACCCGCAAAACCGAACAAAAGAGACTGCAAGCACCACCGGTTAAGCTCGCAGTCTCTTTCTCAATTATATGTTTATGTGTCGGATACTCCGCTTGTCCCTCGTCACCCCAGCCTGACCTCCATCATCACCGGGTTATGATCCGAATTTTCAAAGCCCAAATCCACGCATTCCACGCTTTCAAGCTCTATGTTCGGGGAGAGGATGAAGCCGTCTATCACGTAGTGCTGGGTGTTTTCGGTGTCGGCGGGGTCGTAGGGCTG
>CAZUSM010000142.1:0-4368 GCA_964623675.1 uncultured Oscillospiraceae bacterium | reverse complement strand
CACCGCTGGACATCGTCCTGAATCCGCTGGGCGTTCCGTCGCGTATGAACATCGGTCAGATTCTCGAGGTTCACCTCGGCTATGCCGCCCAGGCACTCGGTTGGAAGGTTGCCACCCCCGTTTTCAACGGCGCGAACGAAACCACCATCCGCGAAACCCTCCGTCAGGCGGGTCTGCGCGAGGACGGCAAGAGCACCATGTACGACGGCCGCACGGGCGAGAAGTTTGACAATGACGTCACCGTCGGTTGGGTCTACTTCCTCAAGCTCCACCACCTTGTTGACGATAAGATTCACGCCCGCTCCACCGGACCTTACAGCCTCGTCACGCAGCAGCCGCTCGGCGGCAAGGCGCAGTTCGGCGGCCAGCGCTTCGGCGAAATGGAAGTTTGGGCGCTGGAGGCTTACGGCGCGGCTTACACGCTTCAGGAGATACTCACCGTCAAGTCCGACGACGTGACGGGGCGTGTCAAGACCTATGAGGCGATTGTCAAGGGCAACAACGTCCCGCAGCCGGGTGTGCCGGAGTCGTTCAAGGTTCTCATCAAAGAGCTTCAGGCGCTCTGCCTTGACGTGCGCGTCCTCGACAAGGACGGCAACGACATCGAGCTTCGCGACGATGACGAAGACGATTTTATCCCCGATATGAAGGACGAGATTTATTCGTCCGAGGACAGTGAAATAGAGGCCGAGGGCTTCACGATTGAGGACGTCCCGGAGGACGAGCTCGGCGCTGATCTCGGCTTTGACACGGACAGTGATTTTGACGGCGAGGAGGATATGTGATGAGCTATACACCGTTTGACGCAATACAGATAGGCATTGCTTCCCCCGAAAAGATTCTCGAATGGTCTTACGGCGAGGTCAAAAAGCCGGAAACCATCAACTACCGCACCCTCAAGCCCGAACGCGACGGTTTGTTCTGCGAGCGCATTTTCGGGCCGACGAAGGACTGGGAATGCCACTGCGGCAAGTATAAAAAGATTCGCTACAAGGGCAAAATCTGCGACCGCTGCGGCGTTGAAGTCACCAAGAGCAAGGTTCGCCGCGAGCGCATGGGTCACATCGAGCTTGCCGCGCCCGTCAGCCATATTTGGTACTTCAAGGGCATACCCAGCCGCATGGGTCTCATGCTAGACCTCACCCCGCGCATGCTGGAAAAGGTCTTGTACTTTGCCAATTACATCGTCATTGACCCCGGCTTCACCCCGCTGGAGCGCTGCCAAATCCTCACCGAGCGCGAGTATCGCGACATGCGCGAAAAGTATGAGGACGATTTCAAGGCCGGCATCGGCGCCGAGGCCATCAAAGAGCTTTTGCAGCAGATTGACTGCACCGAGCTTGCCGCCCAGCTTCGCGAGGAGCTGAAAAACGCCTCCGGCCAGAAAAAGGCCAAGCTCGTCAAGCGCCTTGAGGTCGTCGAGGCATTCCGTCAGAGCGGCAACCGCCCCGAATGGATGGTCATCGACATTCTCCCGGTCATTCCGCCGGAGATTCGCCCCATGGTTCAGCTCGACGGCGGCCGCTTCGCCACCAGTGACCTCAATGACCTTTACCGCCGCGTCATCAACCGCAACAACCGTCTCAAGCGCCTCCAGCAGCTCAACGCGCCGGACATCATCGTCCGCAACGAAAAGCGCATGCTGCAAGAGGCCGTGGACGCGCTCATTGACAACGGCCGCCGCGGCCGCGCCGTCACCGGCGCCAACTCCCGCGCCCTCAAGAGCCTTTCCGACATGCTCAAGGGCAAGCAGGGTCGTTTTCGTCAGAACCTGCTCGGCAAGCGCGTTGACTATTCCGGCCGTTCCGTCATCGTCGTTGGCCCGGATCTCAAGATTTATCAGTGCGGCGTGCCCAAGGAGATGGCCATTGAGCTGTTCCGCCCGTTCGTGATGAAAAAGCTCGTCGAGGACGGCGTGGCCAACAACATCAAGTCCGCCAAGAAGATGGTCGACAAGCAGCGCACCGAGGTTTGGGACGCGCTGGAAGACGTCATCAAAGAGCACCCCGTGCTCCTCAACCGCGCCCCCACGCTCCACCGCTTGGGCATTCAGGCGTTCGAGCCGGTGCTGGTCGAGGGTCGCGCACTGCGTCTGCACCCGCTTGTCTGCACCGCGTACAACGCCGACTTCGACGGCGACCAAATGGCAATCCACCTCCCGCTTTCCGCAGAGGCTCAGGCCGAGGCGCGCATCCTCATGCTCTCTGCCAACAACCTCCTCCGCCCGCAGGATGGCCACCCCGTCACCGTCCCCACGCAGGACATGATCCTCGGCTCTTACTACCTCACCATGATCCGCATCGGCAAGGCCGAAAAGGGCGCAGAGCAGCTTGTCATCGACAACCCCGGTGACAGCGGCTTTGAAGCCGGCGCCATCGTCGACGGCGATGAGATTTATGCGAAAAACCTTGAGCTCAAGGCCGAGGGCAAGACCCTTGTCACCTATAAGCCCACTCTCATGTACCGCGACCCGGCCGAGGCCATCATGGCCTACAACGAGGGCTTCGTCGGTCTGCATGCCCCCATCCGCCTGCGCGTCACCAAGACCGTGGACGGCGTCGAGGTCAAAAAGACCATCGTCACCACCGTCGGCCGCATCATCTTCAACGAGCCGATCCCGCAGGATCTCGGCTATGTTGACCGCACCGACCCCGAACACGCCTTTGACCACGAGATAAGCTTCCAGGTCGGCAAAAAGCAGCTCGGCGACATCATTGACCGCTGCATTCAGAAATACGGCTTCACCATCACCGCCGAGGTGCTCGACAGCATCAAGGCTCTCGGTTACAAGTACTCCACCAAGGGCGCAATCACCATCTCCGTCGCGGATATGACCGTCCCCAGTGCCAAAACCGAGCTCATCCACGCCACCGAGGAAGAGGTCGTCAAAATCGAGCGCCAGTACAAGCGCGGCTTCATCACCGATGATGAGCGTTACCGCCTTGTCGTTTCCGAGTGGGAAAAGACCACCAAGGAAGTCACCGACGCGCTCTCCAACGTCCTCGATGAGTACAACCCCATCTACATGATGGCAAACTCCGGTGCTCGTGGTTCTATGAACCAGATCCGTCAGCTTGCCGGTATGCGCGGCCTTATGGCTAACACCGCCGGTAAGACCATCGAAATCCCCATCAAGTCCAACTTCCGCGAAGGCCTTTCCGTCTTGGAGTACTTCATCTCCACGAGAGGTGCGCGTAAAGGTATGGCTGATACCGCTCTTCGTACCGCCGACTCCGGTTATCTTACCCGCCGTATGGTTGACGTTTGCCAGGATGTTATCATCCGCGAGCATGACTGCGGCACGACCGAGGGCGTGTGGGCATCTGCCGTTTACGATCGCGGTCAGATGGTGGAATCCTTCGGCACGGCTATCCACGGCCGCTTCCCCGCCGCGAACATTGTCGATCCCACCACGGGCGAAGTCCTCTTCGACACCGAGCATATGCTCATGCCCGAGGATGCCGCCGTTCTTGAAGCGCACGGCATAGACCGCGTTTATATCCGCTCCGTGCTCACGTGCGAAGCGCGCATAGGCGTGTGTGCCAAGTGCTACGGCATTAACCTTGCCATCGGCAAGCCCGTCAACGCGGGCGAGGCTGTCGGCGTTATCGCGGCGCAGTCCATCGGCGAGCCGGGCACTCAGCTCACCATGCGTACCTTCCACACCGGCGGCGTCGCGGGCGACGATATCACGCAGGGTCTTCCGAGAGTTGAAGAGCTCTTCGAGGCGCGCAAGCCCAAGAAGATGGCCGTCCTCTCCGAGATTTCCGGTACTGTCACCATCGACGAGGCCAAGAAGGGCGTCATGTATTCCATCACCGTCATGAACGAGGCCGAGGGCGAGACCGTGGTTTACACCGTGCCTCACTCCGCCGGTATCCTTGTCCACAACGGCGACCATGTTGACCGCGGTCAGGAGCTGACCTCCGGCGCTCTCAACCCGCACGATGTTCTGCGCATCCGCGGCACGAACGACGACGAGTTTGGCCGTCAGGGCGTCCGCAGCTATATCACCAGCGAGGTTCAAAAGGTTTACCGCCAGCAGGGCGTTGACATCAATGACAAGCACATTGAGGTCATTGTCCGCCAGATGATGCGTAAGGCGAGAGTCGAGGAAGCCGGCAGCACCGACCTTCTCTCCGGCTCGACCGTTGACATCAGCGTCATCAAAGACGCAAACAAGGCCGTTCAGGCGCGCATCGACGCCGGTGAAGAGGGGCTCAGCTTTGCCACCTATACCCAGCTTCTCATGGGCATCACCAAGGCGTCCCTCGCCACGGACAGCTGGATGTCCGCCGCGTCCTTCCAGGAGACCACCAAGGTGCTCACCGACGCCGCCATCAAGGGCAAGAAGGATCACCTCGTCGG
>CAZUSM010000141.1:0-4438 GCA_964623675.1 uncultured Oscillospiraceae bacterium | reverse complement strand
GTCGGTTTATATGGGGCTTTGCATGACGGCGGCGTATCTTTTCCAAACCTACGGCTTGGTGTTCACCACCGCCGGGAAAAACGCCTTCCTCACCGCGACCTATTGCGTGCTCGTGCCGTTTTTGGTGTGGTGGATTTATAAGCGCCGTCCGGGCGCGCACAATGTCGTGGCCAGCGTCCTTTGCGTCGCGGGCATCGGCTTTGTCTCGCTGGACAACGGCTTTGGCGGAATGAACATCGGCGACGCGCTCACGCTCGTCTGCGGCTTTTTCTACGCCCTGCAAATCGTCATGACCGAGGAATATGTCCAAGACTGCGACGCCCTTTCGCTCACGACGGTGCAGTTTGCCGTGTCGTTTGTGCTCTGCCTTGCGCTGGCCGTGCTCTTTGAGCCGCTGCCTAGCGCCATGCCGCGCGAGGCGTATTTCTCCATCGCCTACCTCGGCGTCGTCTCCACGGGGATATGCTGGTTTTTGCAGGCGTGGGGCATGAAGTACACCCCCTCCACCACCGCCACCGTCTTGATGACGCTTGAATCCGTTTTCGGCGTCATATTCGCCGCCATCTTTGCCCACGAGGCAGTCTCGTCAAGTGCATTCATCGGCTTTGCCCTGATTTTGGCGTCGGAGCTCTTAAACGAGCTGGGCGCGGGACTGTTCAAGGGGAAAAGACAGAACGCGCTATAATTGCTGCGCGGAAAGTATATGCCAAGGGCAAAGGCAGACCGCGCCGCTGCGCGTCTCGGCACCTCATCAGTCAGCTGTCGCTGACAGCTTCCCCTCAAGGGGAAGCCTTGAGAATGCGGCGTTTTTATTCAAATACGTTCGGTATTGCTTTATGTAATGACACAATTATTTTCGCACATCGAATAATTGCCAAAGGCTTCCCCTTGAGGGGAAGCTGGCGGCCTTTGGCCGACTGATGAGGTGCCGCGTTGGCGCAGACAACGCGCCGCGCCGAAGCCGCGGACGTCCCCCCTTGGCTCCCCTTGCGCACCAAGGGGAGCTGTCAGCGGCTCGCCGCTGACTGAGGGGATAGCCGCGTTGGCGCAGACAACGCGCCGCGCCGAAGGCGCGGAAAATGCGCATGTTGTATATAAACAGGAGGGCTTTGCTTGAAAAACGCATTGAAAAAACCGAATATTTCGCGGCAGAGCCTTGTTTTCGCGCTGCTTTTCGCCGCCTCGGCTCTGTTCATGCTTTGGAAGCTGCCCTACGGCCTCGGCGGCAGCGATGAGGCGTTTTACCTCACCGTGCCCTATCGCCTTTACCTCGGCGACAGGCTGTTTTTCGACGAGTGGCATCTTTCTCAGCTCGCCTCGTTTTTCACCCTGCCCTTTGTCACGCTTTTCCTCGACCTCTCCGGCTCGACCGAGGGCATCATGCTCGCCGCGCGCTGTGTTTACGCCGCGCTTCATGCGCTTTGCGCGCTTGTCATCTACCTGCGCTTGAAAAACCTCGGTGCGCTCTCCGTTGCGGCGAGCATACTTTTCATGCTGTTCACCCCCTTTGACATGATGTGTTACAGCTACAACACCCTCGCCGTCGACGCGCTTGCGCTCGCCGGGGTGTTCGCCGGGACTGCGCGGCCTTGTGCGCGCGCGGACTATGTCCTCGCCGGGGCGTTTTTTGCCGCCGCCGTGGTCTGCTGCCCTTACCTCGTGTCGGCTTACGCCGTTTATGCCCTCGCCGTCCTCGTCGCCGCGCGTGTGCGCGCGCGCCGGGAATACGATAACGCCGTGCTTACCTGGCGCGCGTTCGTCCTTGTCACCTGCGGCGCGGCGATTATGGCGGCGCTGTTCGCGGTGTTTTTCTTTTCCCACTGCTCGATAAATGAACTCCTCGCCGCCATGCCGGGGCTGTTCACAGACCCCGAACACCCGAAGTATTCCCTCTGGTTTATGATAAAGCACTATGCCTACTGCCTTTTGACGGCGCATCGGTGGATTGTTGTCCCCTTGGGACTTTACGGCGTGTCGCTGCTTGCGCTCATTGCGGACAAATCCCGCCGCGATCACGCGCATGCGCACCTCGCCCTTGCCGCTGTCTGCACGCTTTTGTGCTTTGCGCTTTTTTCAAAGGAGCTTGTTTCGGATTATTATAACGCCGTCATGCTCCCTCTTGCCATGCCGGGCTTCACGGCGTATTTGCTGCTTGAAAACAAGCCCCGCGCGCTGTTCACCGCGTCCTTCGCCCTCGGCGTTTATTATTCCGCCTGCGTCTGCGCCACGTCCAACATGGGCTTTGACGTGCTGAGCATGGCCTTTGCCGTGGTTGATGTCGCGTCGTGCGCCTTTCTCGCGCTTTTGCTCAAAGAGCGCGCCGCCATGCCGCCAAACCGCGCGCGCACTCTGCGCGCCGCCGCTATCGCCCCGCTTTTGTGCATGGCCGCGCTCGTCGTCACTGTCAAGGCCGTCCACTGCTTTTGGGACGCGCCGCCGAAATACCTCGACCATGAGCTTGACCGCGGCCCTGCTCGCGGCATAATCACCTCCGAGCGCCTCGGCACGGACTATGAGCGCGTTTATGACGACATGCGGTCCTACGCCGCCCGCACCCCCGGCAAGCTGTTGATTTATGCGCCCCAAACATGGTGCACCCTCGCCCTGCCGGAGGGGTATGAGTGCGCGTCGTTCTCCGCGTGGCTCTCCGGGCAGGATGAGCGCACCGAGGCGCGCCTCGCGCTCTATTATGACCTCAACGTCGCCAAATTCCCCGATTATGTGTATGTCTTGAAGGACAACGCCTTTGCCCAGCCGGGGCTTGACGGCGCGCGGATTTATCGCGATGCCGAGGAAAACGGCTTCACCGTCGAAGAAAACGACGTTTCCTGGAAGCTCACGAGGGAAAATATTCATCAATAGTCTTTGATTTTCAGCGCATTATATGGTAATATAAATCGTTAACGACAATTAAAAGGAAAATTATTATGGCAGATGCGAGAAAAGAGATCGAAAGGCGCAGAACCTTTGCGATAATATCCCACCCCGACGCGGGCAAAACCACGCTCACCGAAAAGCTGCTGCTTTACGGCGGGGCGATTCAGATGGCCGGCTCTGTCAAGGGCAAGGCCACCGCGCGCCATGCAGTATCCGACTGGATGGAGCTTGAAAAGCAGCGCGGCATATCCATCACGTCCTCGGTCATGCAGTTTGAGTATGAGGGCTATTGCATCAACATCCTCGACACCCCCGGCCACCAGGACTTCTCCGAGGACACTTACCGCACCCTCATGGCCGCCGACTCCGCCGTCATGGTCATCGACGCGGCCAAGGGCATCGAGCCGCAGACGCGCAAGCTCTTCAAAATCTGCGCCATGCGCCACATTCCCATTTTCACGTTCATCAACAAGCTCGACCGCGAGGCGCGCAGCCCGTATGATTTGATGGAAGAGCTTGAAAACGAGTTTGGCATCGGCACTTATCCCATGAACTGGCCGATCGGCTGCGGGCAGGATTTCAAGGGCGTTTATGACCGCGAGCGGCGCGAGATTTTGGCCTTCAACGAGTTTCATCGCGGCCAAAGCAAAATCCGCGCCATCGAGTGCGCGCTGGACGAAACCGACAAGCTCGATGAGCTCATCGGCCACCGTCTCCGCGAAACGCTCACCGATGACATTGAGCTTTTGGACGGCGCGGGCTATGACTTTGACCTTGAAAAGGTCCGCTCAGGCCGCCTCAGCCCCGTGTTTTTCGGCTCGGCACTCAACAACTTCGGCGTTGAGCCGTTTTTGGAAAGCTTTTTGCGCATGACCATGCCGCCCCTGCCGCGCATCTCGCGCGAGGACGTGGTTGACCCGTTCGATGAGCATTTTTCGGCCTTTGTTTTCAAAATTCAGGCCAACATGAACAAGGCTCACCGCGACAGAATCGCCTTCATGCGTATCTGCTCCGGCCGCTTTGAGCGCGACAAGGAGTATTTCCACGTGCAGGGCGGCAAGCCCCTGCGCCTTGCCCAGCCCCAGCAGCTCATGGCGCAAGAGCGCGCCATCATCGACGAGGCCTATGCCGGTGACATCATCGGCGTTTTCGACCCCGGCATATTCTCCATCGGCGACACGATATGTGAAAAGGGTCAAAACCTCTGCTTTGAGGGCATCCCCACCTTCGCCCCGGAGCACTTCGCCGCCGTTGAACGCGTCGACACCATGAAGCGCAAGCAGTTTGAAAAGGGCATCATGCAAATCGCCCAAGAGGGCGCGATTCAGATTTTCCACGAGCCGTACACCGGCGTTGAAGAGGTCATCGTCGGCGTTGTGGGCGTGCTGCAATTCGAGGTGCTGGAATACCGCCTCAAAACCGAGTATGGCGTTGACATTCGCCGCCGCGCCATGCCCTTTGAGCTTGTCCGCTGGGTCGAAAATGACGACGTGGACATCTCCCGCCTCAATCTCACCAGCGACACCAAGTGGGTTCAGGACTTCAAGGGGAACAATCTCCT
>CAZUSM010000140.1:0-4442 GCA_964623675.1 uncultured Oscillospiraceae bacterium | reverse complement strand
ATTTTTGTGAACAATTATTTGACCCAGCCTCTTCCCTTTAGGAAAACGTTGTGTTATAATAAAATCGCAGAATAAGGATTGTCGCACGTGAAGAGAAACCGCGTGTAAGATGGAAACACGTGTGCGGCATTCCTTATCTGTGTTGTGAAATAGGAATAGAAAGATAATTACGGAGGACAAAGAGAAATGATTTCACACGGCAAGGAAATAAAAGTATTCACTGGCAACTCCAACCCCGCCCTCGCGGAGGACATTTGCTCCCAGCTTTACAAGAGCCTCGGCAACGCGTCGGTTGCGCAGTTTGCAGACGGTGAGTGCTCCATTTCCGTGTTCGAGCCGGTTCGCGGCAAGGACGTTTTCATCGTTCAGTCGACCTGCAACCACGTCAATGACAATCTCATGGAACTTCTCATCATGATAGACGCCATGCGCCGTGCCTCCGCCGGCCGTGTCACCGCTGTCATTCCGTACTTCGGCTATGCCCGCCAAGATCGCAAGGCCAAAAGCCGTGACCCCATCTCCGCCAAGCTTGTCGCCAACCTCATCACCGCCGCCGGCGCTGACCGCGTCCTCACCATGGATCTCCACGCCGCGCAGATTCAGGGCTTTTTCGACATCCCCGTTGACAACCTCATGGGCAGCCACCTCTTTGTCCGCCATTTTGTCCAGCGCTTCGGCAAGGGCAATGAAAACGTCATGGTCGTCTCGCCCGACGTCGGCTCGACCGCCCGCGCCCGCGCCTTCTCCATGAAGCTCGGCGTGAACATGGCCATCGTCGACAAGCGCCGTGAGCGCGCCAACCAGTCCGAGGTCATGAACATCATCGGCAACGTCGAGGGCAAAACCTGCATTCTTTTGGATGACATTGTCGACACCGCCGGCTCTCTCTGCGGCGCGGCCAAGGCGATTAAGGAAATCGGCGGCGCGAAGGAAGTTTACGCCTGCGCCACCCACGGCGTCCTCTCCGGCCCTGCCATCGAGCGCATTGAAGAAAGCTGCATCGAAGAGCTGCTCCTCCTTGACACCATCCCTTACCCCTCCGACAAGCCCGCCTGCGCCAAAATCCGCTATATCTCCACCGCGCCGGTCTTTGCCGAGGCCATCAGAAGAATTTACGAGGAAGTTTCCATCTCCAATCTCTTTGACTGATTTTGACCTTTCGTTTATAATCACACTCTGCCCCTTGTGCGCGGACGGCGTCGCCGCCCGCGCGCACCGGGTGAAAGGACAGTATTAAAATGCTTTTCAAAAAGCCCGGCGGCGTCACATGGCTGATAGTGTTCCTCGGCAACCCCGGCGTCAAATACGAGGGGACGAGGCACAATGCCGGGTTTATGGCGGCTGACGCCATGGCCAAGGCCAAGGGCGTGTCCATCAACCGCCTGCGCTTTCGCGCGCTGACGGCGCAGTGCGTCATCGGGGGCGAAAACGTCCTCTTGATGAAGCCGCAAACCTATATGAATCTCTCCGGCGAGGCCGTGGGCGAGGCCGCGCGGTTTTATAAGATTCCGCCGGAGCACATCATCGTCATTTCCGACGAAATGGCGCTGCCCATCGGCAAGCTCCGCATCCGCATGAAGGGCTCTGCCGGCGGCCACAACGGTCTTAAAAACATCATCTCCCACCTCGGCACAGAGGCCTTCCCGCGCATTCGCCTTGGCGTCGGCGCGCCGCCTCATGCCGACTATGACGTCAAGGACTGGGTGCTTTCCGCGTTCAAAAACCAAGACGCCGACGATATGGCGCAAGCCGCCGCCCGCGCCGCCGAGGCCGCCGAGTGCTACATTGCCGAGGGCGCAGAGCGGGCGATGAACAAATTCAACACCAAGTAGTTTTTTGCGCACACCTGTGATAAATTCCTTTTTCCCATTGTCGACAAAGGGTTTCAGCCCCTTTTATATACGAAAATCAGCAAGAGAGAGGATGATTAGCGAGTGAAAAAAAGCTGCATCGCGATGCTTTTGGCGGGCGGTCAAGGCTCAAGGCTTTACGCGCTCACTCAAAACGTCGCCAAACCGAGCGTTCCATTCGGCGGAAAGTATAGGATTATCGATTTTCCGCTCTCGAACTGCGCCAACTCCGGCATTGATACCGTCGGCGTGCTCACGCAGTACAGGCCGCTCCAGCTCAACAGCTACATAGGCAGCGGCCAGCCGTGGGATCTTGACGTGTCCGACGGCGGCGTTTACATTCTCCCGCCGTATCAAAGCGCGGGGGAGAAAGGCTCGTGGTTTTCCGGCACGGCCAACGCCATTTATCAAAACATCGGCTTCATCGAAAACTATGACCCTGAGAATGTGCTCATTCTCTCCGGCGACCATATTTATAAAATGGACTATTCCGCCATGCTGCGCGAGCACGTCGCGCATGACGCGGCCTGCACCATCTCCGTCCAGCAGGTCAGCATGGAAGAGGCCACGCGCCTAGGCATTATGAGCGTGGGCGAGGACGGCTATGTCGCGGAGTTTGAAGAAAAGCCCGCCCAGCCCAAGAGTGACCTCGCCTCCATGGGGATTTACATTTTCAATTGGCAAAAGCTCCGCGATTATCTCATCGCGGATGAAAATGACCCGAATTCCAGCAAGGACTTCGGCAAAAACATCATCCCCAACATGCTCGCCGCGGGCGAAAAGCTCTGGCCGTACCGCTTCGAGGGCTACTGGCGCGACGTCGGCACGATTACTAGCCTTTGGGACGCCAACATGGACATGCTCTCCACCAACCGCATCAATCTCTATGACCCCGCATGGCCGATTAGCTCCCGCAGCCCCATTTGCCCGCCGCATCACACCGGCAAAAATGCCGAGATTTGCCACTCCATCGTCACCGAGGGCTGCGAAATCGACGGCAAGGTCGAAAACTCCGTCCTCTCCTCGTCCGTCACGGTCGAAGAGGGTGCAAGCGTTGCTTACAGCGTGCTCATGCCCGGCGTCACGGTCGAAAAGGGCGCCGTGGTGGAATACGCCATCATCGGCGAGAACACCACCATCAAATCCGGCGCGCACGTCGGCGCGCAGCCGGATCTCACAGACGCGTGGGGCGTGGCCACCTGCGGGCCGAACATCGTCATCAAGCCCGGCGCCGTCGTCGGCGCGAGCGCCATGATTTACACCGGTGAGGAGGTTGACGCATGAACGGATTTCACGGAATAATCTTTGCCTATTCGGCCTCGCCGGAGCTCGGCGCGCTCGTCAACGCGCGCACGGCGGCCTCCATGCCCTTCTGCGGCAGATACAGGCTCATTGACTTTGCCCTTTCCTCCCTCCGCAATGCAGACATTCTCGACGTCGGCGTCATCATGCAGCGCGATTATCAGTCTCTTTTGGATCACATCGGTTCGGGCAAGGCGTGGGACATGAGCCGTAAAAGCGGCGGATTGCGCATGCTGCCTCCGTTCGGCCTGCCCGACTATCACCGCGGCAACTACACCGGCACCATCGAGGCCATCAACGCCGTCGCCGCGTACATAAAAGACATCAAGCAAAGTCACGTCGTCCTCATGCTCGGCAACCTCGCCGCCAACATCGACCTCAACGCCGCGATTAAAAAATACAACGAATCCGGCGCGGGCATGATGGCGATATGCGCCGACCATGACCCGGAGGGCATTCACCACCGCTATGTCGTCAATGCCGACGGCTTTGTCGAGCGCGTTCTCTTTGACCGCGAGGGCGCAGGGGAGGGGATACCCTCTCTTGAAGGCTTCATCGTCAAGAAAGACATCCTCGTCGAGCTTATGGACAAGTGCAAGGCGCGCAACCTTTACCGCTTCCATAAAGACGCCGTCGCGCTCTATCTCGAAGAGGGCGGCGTCATGAGCACTTACGTCCACCCCGGCTATGCCGTCGCCGTGCGCTCCGTCTCGGCGTATTATCAGTCGAGCATGGACATGCTCGACAAGGCAAACCGCGCTCAGCTTTTCCCCGCCGAGCGCCCCGTGCGCACCCGCAACATCGAGGGCGTCAGCACCTATTATGCCGAGGGCGCAGTGTCCGAAAACAGCCTCGTCGCCGACAACTGCATCATCGAGGGCAGCATCAAAAACTGCATCGTGTTCTCCGGCGCGCGCATTGCCAAGGGTGCAGTGCTTGAAAACTGCATCGTCATGCGCGGCTGCGAAATCGGCGAGGGCGCACAGCTCAAATACGTCATTGCCGACAAGTTTGCCCGCTTCGCGCCCGGCCTCAACCTCGTCGGCAGCGACCGCCTGCCCCTCGTCGTCCCCAAGGGTAGCGTTATTTAATTCAATAATGAAGCACCGCCACCGGCGGCTGTGACCGCCGGTGGCATTGCTTTTTTATAGCCGGAAGAAAATTACAAATTCCGGCCCGACGGGTCGGCGCGGCTCTGCCCCGCCCATTCCCGTCAACCCTATTTAGGAGGTTATTTTATATGGTAGGAAAGATGATCTCGCGCGATGAAGTGCGCAGTGCGATTGAGGA
>CAZUSM010000139.1:0-4457 GCA_964623675.1 uncultured Oscillospiraceae bacterium | reverse complement strand
GAGGCCGCCCTGCGCTTTTATGAGAGCAACGGCTTTGTCACCGTCGGCAAGGAGACGCGCACAACGGGCGAGCTGCTGCTCCTCTCGCGCCCCCTCGGAGGCAGAAAATATGCATGAAAGATCACTTCACGACACCGAGATTGCGCGCGCGTTCAACAACGCCCGCCTCGCGAATGTCAAAACGCTTGACATCGCGCCCGGCCACCGTATCCTCGTCGTGTCGGATATCCACGGGAATCTCGACTTTTTCAAGGGACTATTGGACAAGGTGGGCTTTTGCGACGCCGACGAGCTTGTCATCAACGGCGACTTTTTGGAAAAAGGGCCGGAAAGCCTTGAAACCCTGCGCTATATAATGCGCCTTTGCCAACGCGGCAACGTCCACCCCCTCTGTGGCAACTGCGACGATTGGTGCACCATTTTTTCCGCCACCGAGGCGATGGACGAGCACATCATGGAATACGTCCTCGCCAAAAAGCGCGGCATACTCTGGGACATGCTCAACGCCGCCGGGCTTGACCTTTTTGAAATCGGTTCGTTCACGGCCTGCAAGGCCGCGCTTGCGCGCGCCTTTCCCGCCGAGTGGCGCTTTTTGACCGAGCTGCCCCACGCCATCGAGACGGAAAACTTCATCTTTGCCCACGCGGGCGTGACGGAGAACAAGCCCCTGCGCGAGCACACGGTGGATGAGCTTTTCCGCGTTGACCACTTCATGACCCTCGGCAGGAGCTTTGACAAGTGGATCGTCGTCGGGCACTATCCCGTCCAGCTTTACGGCGCGGACAAGGTGTGCGCCAACCCCATCGTCGACCGCGAGCACAAGGTGATAAGCATTGACGGGGCGTGCGTGCTGAAGGACGACGGCCAGCTCAACGCCCTTATTATCCCCGACATAAACAGCGACTTGTTTTCCTTCGCGGCCTATGACGCGTTCCCGGAGCGCGTCGTGCTCGACGAGCAGGCGGCGGGGGAGCGGTCGTATTACATCCGCTGGGGCGACAGCCACGTGCGCGTGCTCGAACGCGGCGAGGAGTTTTCCCGCTGCCGCCACGTCCGCACGGGGTATGAAATGGATATCCTCACCAAGTATCTTTTCACCGACAATGAGTACACCGATTGCAACGACTGCACCGACTGCGTCCTTGAGCTTCACGCGGGGGACGTCGTGCGCGTCGTGGAGGAGACCTCGCGCGGCTATCTCGTCAAGCACGGCGGCTGGTCGGGCTGGTATCACGGAGAACTCGGCTATGTCCGGTGACGTGCTCGCCTTGGTGGCGTCATTGTGGTGCGCCGCGTGGAGCGCGGTGCTGCTTATCTTGATGGGCGCGGATAAGCGCCGTGCGCGGCGCAATGCGCGGCGCATTCCGGAGCGGCGGCTGTTCGCCGTCGCCGCCGTCGGCGGCGCGGTCGGCGGGTGGCTGGGCATGCGCGCCTTTCGCCACAAAACGCGCCATTGGTATTTTCGCGTGGGCTTTGCGGGGCTGGGGCTTATCCAGCTCGCCGCCGTTTTCTGCGCTTGGAGAATGTTATAATGGAGAAAGCAATTGAATTGAAAGAAGAAAAAGAAGCGTATTTGGAGTGCGAAAAGCGCTGGATTTTCGGCGTTTTGATGCTCGTGGCCGGGTTTTTCGGGGGCTTTACGTACACGATACGCGGGGGCGTATTCTGCAATGCGCAGACGGCGAACATCGTGCTGCTGTCCATCGCCTTGGGCAACGCCGATTGGTCTCGCGCGCTTTATTACGTCATCCCCATCAGCGCCTATCTCCTCGGCGCGATACTGTCCGAAAGCGCGGCGTTTTACATCAAAAGGCTGCACCTCATCCGCTGGGACACGCTTTTCATCCTCGTCGAGATGATAACCGCGCTCGTCCTCGCCCTCTTGCCGGAGAGCGCGCCCTATCAAATCACGCAGGTCTCCGTCAACTTTATATGCTCCATGCAGTTCAACACCTTTCGCCAGGCCGAGGGCATCCCCATGGCCACCACCTTTTGCACGAACCACGTCCGCCAAGTCGGCATCGCCGCCAGCAAGCTCCTGCGCCACCACGGCGGCAGGGCGTACTCCGAGCGCATGCTTTTCCACTTGAAAATGCTCGGCCTGTTCGCCCTCGGCGTCATCGCGGCGACGCTTTTGTGCAAGGTCTTTTTGGGCAAGGCTCTGCTCTTCGTCCTCCTCCCCCTCGCTGTGGTTCTCGCCGATTTGCTCTACTCCGACCTGAAATTAGAACACGGCAAATTCGACAAAAAACCCCGTGGGCATTGATGCGGGGGGATGTGAATATGTAAAAAAACACCGGTGAAAGCCGGTGTTTTTGCGCTTTTATATCCCATCATCCGTGACGGAGTCGGTGCGGAACAGCAGGGAAATGCACCACAGGGCGCTCAGGCCGACGAGGGTGTACACCACGCGGCTCACCGTCGCGGTCTGCCCGCCGAAAAGCCACGCCACTATGTCAAAGCGGAAAAGCCCGACGCTGCCCCAGTTGATGCCGCCGATGACGGCCAAAATCAAGGCAATGCGATCCATGACCATGTAAAACTCTCCTCTCATATCCGCGCGGCCAAGCGCCGCGCAAAGAATGCTTTCCCCGCTATTGTCCCCGCCGGAAAATAAATTATGCGAAAAAATACCCGTTCGACAAAACTAGTGCCCGTTCGCTCTTTACAAATGCGCGAAAAAGTATTATCCTCTAATCACAGCTTATCCAATTGATTCCTTCAAAGAGGGAATCAGGCTCATATCTTTATCCCACAACCCTGTTTTGCGGGCTGCTTATCGGCAGCCCGCACTTTTTATTGTCTTATCGCCGTTTTATCTCAAACGGCGCGTAAATCACGCCCCACACGACGGCCAGCATCGGGAGATAGCCGAGGATATAGCCGGGGCGGCCGAGGGGCGCGAACCACTCCAGCGGCGAGCCGGGCGCGGGGAAGTTGAGAAACATATAATTCGTGCCAATCGCGCGGTCAAAGCAAAACACCGGCACGGCCACGGCGGCAAGCAGCCCCAGCATGGTCGGGGCGCGGCGGATATCCGGACGCAAATCCCCGCCGACGGCGAGCATGAGCGGGTACGCCGCGAGGAAAATGTGCAGCAGGAACGACGACGCGGAGAGAAAGCTCCGTGCCGGATACCCGCCCCAATCCGGGAAAAAGAGCGCGCACAGCGCCCCCGGCATGGCAAAGGCGTATAAAAGCTGGCCGGCAAGCTCACCGCCGAACAGGGCGTGGTATGCCGCCAGATACACCGACATCGAGCAAAGATGCAGTGGCAGCCGCCCCACGCCGTATTCCCCCGCCGCCATGAAAAGCGCACTGCGCAAAAGCTCAATCGCCAGCGGCGTGAACGCCGCCGCGCGCCGAAGCCACCGCCGCCCCGGCGCTTTTGCGCGCGCATAAAGCGCGCATAAAAGCGCAATTATCAACCCGCCCGCGCACAGCCACGCGACGTGCGCCCCGGAAAAGCGCGCCACGCCCTCCGCGGCGTTCAGCGCGGCGGACACATCGAAAAATTTCTTCATTCGCCTATTGTATGCACAATGGTGAAGCGCTATGCCGAAAAGCGAAGTTTTTTCTGACTTTTTCCACAAAATACATTGACAATTGACGCGATTCCTGTATAATACAATTTGTGAACAAAGTGTGATAGAGGTGCGGCCTCCAAGAGTAACCCGACCGACGGCGCGGAAACGCCGCGGGTGAAAGGGGACGGCTGCCGAAGGCCGACGTGCGTTTCCGCGCCGCCGCGCCTGGGACGCGGGAGAATATCCCGCGAACTGTCACCCCGAATGACGGGGTGGAGAGCTGTCAGGACATAATATCAGGTCAAAATGTCACGGACGGTTTTCGCTGTTCGTGGCTTTTTTCGGCGCATTTTTTCAATTTTTATATGGAGGTACAGTTATGTACGGTACTTTTTGGGCGCTTGTGCCGCCGCTGGTGGCCATAGTCCTTGCCCTCATCATCAAAGAGGCGTATTCCGCCCTCTTCATCGGCGTTGTCATCGGCGCAATGTTCTGCGCCAATTTCGCGCCCATCGGCACGCTGGACATCACGCTCAATGACGGCCTCATCGCCGCGATTTCCGACAATGCCGGCATTTATCTTTTCCTCGTGCTGCTGGGCATCATCGTCGCGCTGGTCAATGCCTCCGGCGGCTCGGCGGCGTTTGGCCGCTGGGCGGAAAAGAACATCAAAACCCGCGTGGGCGCGGCCTTGGCCACGTTCGTGCTCGGCGTTTTGATTTTCATTGATGACTATTTCAACTGCCTGACTGTCGGCTCTGTCATGCGCCCCGTGACCGACGGGCACAAGATATCCCGCGCGAAGCTGGCCTATCTCATCGACGCCACCGCCGCGCCCGTTTGCATGATCGCGCCCATCTCCTCTTGGGCGGCTGCGGTTTCGGGCGTCGCGTCCGACCTTGACATCGGCGTTTCCGGCATCGAGCTTTT
>CAZUSM010000138.1:0-4458 GCA_964623675.1 uncultured Oscillospiraceae bacterium | reverse complement strand
TTTCACTTTATCGAGAAGAACGCATCAATGCCGGGGTATTGGGCGGCATCGAAAAGCTCATCTTCTATGCGCAGGAGCTGATTATACTTTGCCACGCGGTCGGTACGCGAGGGTGCGCCGGTTTTGATCTGCCCGGCGTTGACGGCCACGGAGATATCGGCAATGGTGGTGTCCTCGGTTTCGCCGGAGCGGTGGGACACAACCGCCGTCCACCCGGCGCGGTGCGCCATTTGGATGGCATCGAGAGTCTCGGTGAGCGTGCCTATCTGATTGAGCTTTATGAGCACAGAGTTTGCCGCGTTAAGCTCAATGCCCTTTTTAATCCGCTCGGTATTGGTGACAAACAAATCATCGCCGACTATCTGAATGCGGCTGCCGAGGCGGCGCGTCATAAGGCACCAGCCGTCCCAGTCGTTCTCGCCCATGCCGTCCTCAATGGAGATTATGGGGTACTTATCCACAAAGCTCTCCCACATATCCACCATTTGCTCGCTCGTCATAACCGTGCCGCGCTTGGGCAGATGATAGCACTTATCCTCTTCGTTATACCAATCGGACACAGCTCCGTCAATGGCAATCTTGAAGTCCTCGCCGGGGGTGTAACCGGCAAGCTCCATAGCCGCGACAAGCGCCTTGAGCGCGTCCTCATCGCTGTCAAGGCTGGGGGCGTAGCCGCCCTCATCGCCCACGCCGGACGCGGGAACAACCTTTTTGAGCGCATGGAACACTTCCGCGCACATTCTCAGCGCCTCGGTGAAGCTCGGCGCGCTGACGGGCATTATCATAAACTCCTGAATATCCACGTTGGAGCTTTTCGCGTGAGCGCCGCCGTTTAGAACATTCATCATCGGCACGGGCAGCGTTTTCGCGTTCACGCCGCCGATATAGTTATAAAGGCTCATGCCGGTGGCCTCGGCGGCAGCCTTGGCACAGGCAAGAGACGCGCCGAGCAGCGCATTTGCGCCGAGGCGGGTTTTGTTGGGCGTGCCGTCTATCTCGATGAGCATTTTATCAAGGGAGACTTGGTCAAGAGCATTCAGCCCCACCATAGCCTCGGCGATTTCGCCGTTAACATTCTCCACCGCAGTCAAAACGCCCTTGCCGCCGTAGCGCGCGTTGTCCCCGTCGCGCTTTTCGCAAGCCTCGTACATACCCGTGGACGCGCCCGACGGCACTGCCGCGCGCCCCACCGTACCGTCATCGAGCGTTACCTCAACCTCTACCGTGGGATTGCCGCGCGAGTCCAAAATCTCACGCGCCATAACATCAACTATTTCAAAGTACTGCTTCATAGCGTTGCTTCTCCTTATCATATCATGTATACGCCGCAGTGCGGCACAAAGTCATTATATCCTATACGCGTGAAAAAATAAAGAGCGCAAATGCAGATTGCCGAAAAGAATTTCACGGGGCGAAAATTTGTCTTGACAATATGCACAATTTTGTGAGGCGTTTTTGGGTTCATATTCACAAAAAATTCAATTATTGTTGACTTATTTCCACATAAATGATAATTTAATATCAGCATATTTTGGAATACATCTAATCGGAACGGAGGTATGTAATGAGAGACCTAAAGCACTTGGGCTACTTTGAAAACCTCATACGCGAGTCGAGTAATGAGCTGATTCGACAAGCGAAGGACGAGGGGAAAAAGTGCGTGGCGTTCGTTTGCGAAAACACGCCCGAGCCCTTGATGAACCTTGACGGAACGTTTTCCGTCCGCCTTTCCGCGCCAAACACCGGGTCAATGGACATCGCGACATACTACATGACAAGTCTCCTCTGCGAAACGAGCCGCGCCCTTTTGGAGCGCGCGATAGAAGGGGGCTTCAGCTTTGCCGACTGCGTGATAGCGCCGGACGGCTGCACGATGATCAACCGCTGTGTGGAGAACATGGAGCTTTTGAAAACCATGGGGAAGGGCAACGCTTCGTTTTTCCACGAGTACATGGAAATCCCGCTCAAGGCGGACGAAAACGGCGTTGCGCTCTTGGTGCTGCAATGCAAAAACCACATTCTCACTCCCCTGCACGAAAAATACGGCATTGACATTTCCGACGCGGCGATAAGAAAGGCCGTGGAAGAGCACAACCGCGTATGCCGCCTCATCCGCGCGCTGGGGGACTTTCGCAAAGAGGAAAAGCCGCGTATCACGGGATATGAGTTCCACGTTTTGACGCTGGCAACCTACGTTGCGCCGAAGTATCTGCTGATAGATAAGCTTGAAGAGACGCTGAAAGAGGTCAAAAAACGCAAGCCGGAAGAAAAGCCGTACCGCGCGCGAATCGCGCTTGTCGGCTCTGAGGTGGACGACAGCGGCCTTATAAAGCTCATAGAGGACACGGGCGCTTATGTCTGCGCTGACCGTTTCTGCTTCGGCTCGCTCCCGGGAAGAGACATAATAGAGCTAAACGACAACGAGGACGCGCTCACTCAGGTATGCCGTCAGTATGTCTACCGCGGCCAATGCCCGCGGCAGATGAACATGGAAAAAGTGTACGGCCGCAAAGCCTACGTAAACGAGCTTGCGAAAGAGTACAAGGCGGACGGGATAATATATCAGCAGGTGAAATTCTGCGACCCGTGGGCTTACGAGCGCCTTATGGGGTCTACCATGCTGCGCGATGACTACGGCTACCCCGTGATGAGCGTGGATAGGCCGTACAACATCGCCTCTTCCGTCGGGCAAATGCGCACGCGCGTACAGGCCTTTGTGGAAAGCATTGAAATAAAGAAGCTTCAGGGAGGTGCGAAATAATGGCGTTGGTGAAAAATCCGAAAGAGCGCCCCGGTGAAAAAAGCCTCGGCGTGTTGTTCAATGACGGCAAGGTGCGCCGCCGCCGCGAATGGCGCGGCGTGAAAGACACGTTTTATGATTACACCCGGTGGCTCTACCTGATGTCGATTCTCGCCGGGGTCATCATCAAGCCCCGCAACATCAAGGCCATGTTCCGCTATCGCTGGTTTGCAAACTATTTGGCCGTGCCGCACATGATGGATAAATTCACAATGGGGCTTCGCGACGAGCCGCTGAGAATCACGCACACGGCAATGGACTTTGTCGTAAAGGATGTGGCCACCTGCATCCAAAACTCCGTACGCGGCGACAGGCACACCGGCAACGATGTGGCCTACTCGGAAAGATGCGTGCTGACGGACGAGAACGCAATGACCGCTTTCATGATGGGCTTCCCCATGCTCAATGACATACTGCGCGAAGTGCCCACGATGTTCTCGGCAAACCTTTTGAACCAATACTCCGCCACGCATTACATAGACATTGCCCAGCAGTTCGGCATTCCGGGGGATGTGTGCCCCATGCCGGAGGTTGAGGCGGGCATATCCATTGAAGATGACTTCCCCGTGCTGGGTAAATGCGCGGTGCAGGTGAACACCACCTGTGACGGCTCGCTCATGGGTAACGGCGTTATCGCAAAGCGCTTGGAGCGCGAATACGGCATACCCACGTTCCAGCTTGTCGCGCCCATGCGCCACAGGGAAGAGGACGTGCAGGAATACGCCGCGAACGACATTAAAAGCGCCATTGCCTTTATCGAGGAGCAGACGGGCGAAAAGTGGGATTGGGACGCTTACTTTGAATGCGCAAAGCGCGTAAACGAAACCACGCGCAACCGCTGCGAATGGCTGGAGATAAACAGCACGCCTTACCCGCAGTTTGTGGGCGCGGTGTTCTCGCTTTATAACGACACAAACTACATGGGCAACTGCGGCCGTAGCCCGCTCTTCCCGCCGATCGACAGGAAGATAATGCGCCTTGTTCACCAAGGCTACGAGCGCAAAACCATGATGGCACCCGAATACCGCCACCGCTGCGTGGTGTGGGGCGTGCAGCCGCAGTACGTAATAGATATGCTCAACTGGATGATTCACTGCTGGGGCGTTGTGCCTTTGACGGATATGCTCTCCATGGTTATCGACAAGGAGATCGCCGAGGTAGACACCCCCGAAAACCGCGAGCAAGCGTATTACGACATGGCCTACCTCACCGAGAACATGATAATGCGAAACCGCACTCACGGCGGGTACAAGGTGCTGCTTGACGAGCTTTGGGAAATCTGTGAGAAGATGAATGCGGACATGGTAATGATGTGGGAGCATATGTCCTGCAAGGCGTTCTCCGGTCTGCACGGCCACTTTGAAGAACAGGCGCGTGAGCGCGGGATTCACCTCGTTTGGGTCTGCCACGATTTGTGCGACCCGCGTGTGTTCTCCCGCCAAGCCATACGCGACCAGTTCAACACGTATATGCGCACCGTCATGCGCGAAGAGCCGCTTGACCCGTCAATCGAATTTTTGCCCGACGAGCACGCATGGTAAATAAGGAGGCTGAACCAATATGAAAAAATTAAAAATACCGGGGATAATCCTCGGCTGTATCGGCGGCTTTTTCGCCGTGACGTTTATAATCTACTTTTTCAATCTCGACATGAAGTT
>CAZUSM010000137.1:0-4470 GCA_964623675.1 uncultured Oscillospiraceae bacterium | reverse complement strand
ACACCGCGCGCGGCCTTGCCTATAAATGCGGGGCGGAGGCCATGTGCATTTCCGGCGCGGGGTCGACGCTGCTGTGCGTGAGCGCGCGCGAGGGTCTTGCCGAGGCAATGCGCCCCGACATGGCCAAAAACCTGCCCGGCTGGCGCGCCGTGGCGCTCCTGCCCGACATGCGGGGCGCCGCCGTGACGCCGTGAACGGCGTCCCCGCCCCCGGCGGGGAGAGGAACAGATAATAGAGAGAAAAACACCGTCGGCGGTCGCTCCGCCGACGGTGTTTTGGGGTTTTGTGGGGATAGATTATGGTTACATGCGCTTGGTTTTGCCCCAAAGCGAGGTGAAAAATTCGCGGCTTTCTATCGCGAGGACGATGAGAATGGCGATGGAGAAATAAACCTGATTGATGCCGACGGTCTTTTCCGCATACTCCTGCGCGGAGGACATGGAATAGACGAGGAAATACTCCATGTAGTTCGTCAGCGACGCCGCAGTCAGCACCACGGGGACATACCATTTCTTTCGGTTGCAGACAAAATAGACTATGGCAAAAATCTCGGTGAGATAGAAATATCTTTCGTGCATGCGCGGGAGAATGTACGCCGCGAGAAGCGACGAGAGCAGGAAAAGGCCGATAAGCTCTCTCTCCCCCATCTTGCCGGAGACGCTGAGCGCATACAGCGCAAAAAGCAGCAGAACACCTATCGAAAGATAGACCGACATATTCGTAAGCTCAGGGATTTTCGGGTTTCCGAACAGGCGCCACACGGTGGGTGCGTTGAGGAAAAGCTGGTCATAATAGCCGACCTGATTGGTGTATATGCCGATGCAGTCCACGAAGCTGCGCCCCGCGAGGAGCGCGGGGAGTATGGAGACGAAGTACACCGCCGGAATCCAAAGCAGATGGCGGAGCTTGACCTTGCCCATGAACAGCGCAACCGCCAAGGCCGGGAGCACGAACACCGCCTGAAGCTTGAAGCAGAACGCCACAGTCCAAAATATCACACAAGCCCGTCCCCTGCCCTTGACAGCCGCAAGCGCAGAGAGGACGCAAAACGCGGTGAAAACCGAGTCGCACTGAGACCACATTGCGCCATTTATCATCACCGTGGGCGAAAGCAGCACCACGACGAATGCGCCCAGCTGAAGGCGCTTGTCGTCAACCTCGGTGGCGACAAGGCGCAAAACCGCCCACGCCATAATCACGTCAAAAAGGCAGGAAAAGCCCTTGATGAACACCAAGCACTCGACATTCAGCCTTGAAAGCAGAGTGAGAAAGTAAATATACGGGAGGTTATAGTTCCCAACGGGGGTGGAGAGCGCGTCCTTGAGCGAGAGCGCGCCGAGCTGGTGAGTCCAGGGGAGGAGATAGACCGAATAATCGCCCGATTCAAAGGGGATCAACAGCGCGCGGGCATACATCGCGCAGGCCAAACACGCCGCCACGCCCACAAGCTCAAACCCGTCATAGCGCCTTTGCGCGATGACAAGCACCATGCCCAGCGCAAAAAGCACGGCGAACACACCGGCCACCGAGCCGGGCCACCATATATTCTTCGAGGCCGACGTCTTGTAGATAAACGCAAAGAGCGCCGCCGCGCCGACCGCGGCCAGCGCAAGCTGCGCCCACAGGCGCGCGGTTATAAATTCATTTGCCTTGTTGATTTGTTTCATGCTCTCCCCTGCCCTGCTTTGTAGTTTTGCCGCGCCGGAATGTTATTTATACGCGACGAGGTAATTGCCGTATTGCTCAATGGTGAAGCCCCGCTCGGCAAAGCGCCCCAAGTCGCCGTCTTTCGGCATGACATAAGCGCCGTTTTCATCCGGGTTTTCGGGGTCGATGTAAAAATAAAAGCGGTCGAAGCTGAGTGTGTACTGCTCGGAGGATGGGTAGAAAAGATTGCGCCCCGTCTCAAGCAGGACATTCACCGGCGTCGCGGTGTAAAAAAGCACCTTGGAATGGTATTCGTTTTGGTCAACATACACCGTGTCGCCCTTTTCACAGGCAACGGAGAGCGCGTCCTCCAAGCCATAAGAAAACTGCGGCTTGGTCTCGCGGTCATACTCGGTGAAATAATAAGCCTCAAAGCCGGCAAAAAGCGCGAGATACACCGCCGCCGCAATCGGCAAAACGCGGCGCGAGGTGATGGTCGAGAGATAATACACGCCCAAGGCGATGTAAATCACGAGCGGCAAAAGGACGATGTTGATTCGGTTCGCGTTGGCCTTGACAAGCACACACAGCGGCAGACAGGCTGCAAAGCCGATGAGCAGCAGCGCCTCCGCCGAAAACTCCTTTTTCTTGATGTGCGCAATCACGCTTTTGCAGGAGAAAACAATCCCCGCCAAGGCAAAGGGCATGGAAATGTAATAAAAAAGGCCGAATTTCGAGGGGCTGTTCCATATAAAGCCGTCGGTTTGCAAAATGAACAGCTTCCAAAGCAGTTTGAGCTTGACGGCCTTGTCGGCGAGCGATATTTCATCGCTGCGCATGAGGGCAAGGCGCGGCACGGAGATAAACGGCGTGCGGATTTCATCAATGAAGCCGTAATTCACCGCGAGAAAGGCCAACAGCGGCAGGGCGAGCGCGCCGAGAATGAGCACGGAGCACACAAGCGCGCCGTCGAGCTTAAGCTTTTTATACGCCAGCGCATAGGCCGCCATGAGCACGACGACCAGCGGGACGAATATCCACACGGTTGCATAAGAATAAAGGCTGAGCCCATACATCAAGGCGGACAGCATGAAAAAGCGGGAGTTTTCAACGCCGCGCACGAAGAAATAAAGCCCAAAGAGCATGAAGCCCGGCGCAAGGTTCGATTCCAGCCCCCAACGGGAGAGAATGATGTGCCACGGGCACACCGCCAGCATGAGCATCGCGAAAAGCCCCGCCCGCTCGTTGATTATGCGGCGGACAAGCAGGTAAACCACCCACACGCTCATCACGCCCACTATCATCTGCGGCAGACGAAACGCCCAGGTTTTCAGCCCGAAAAGGGCGATGAACGGGATGGACAAATACGTCTCCAGCGCGTTCATGCCGCTGTCCCACGCGCTCAAGTACACAGGGAAAGCATAGCCCTTGGAATCAACGCCGTAATGGAGCAGGGAAAACGCCTCGTAGGCCGCCATTGCCTCGTCCTGATTCACGCCGTCGGGCACGGCGCCCAGCCGAAACGCCCTTGCAAAAACGGCGAGCGCGAGAATCACCCAAAATGCGATTCTCCCCATGCTTTTTTCACTTGTGCACCCGCGCTTAATCGGCATAGCTTTCTCCTGTCGTTTCGCTTTGTTTTCACTCATTATACACTGTCCGGCGCACAATTGCAATAAATAGTAACGTTTGTTCGCACCATGTCAAATACTTGCACACACGGCCTTAATATGCTAAAATAGGCGCAATGTCAGGCTGAGGAGTGCATCATGAAAAAAATTAACTCACTTCAATCTCTGCGTGCCTTTGCATTTTTGGTGGTGCTGGTTTCGCACTGCAATTTCCCGAAGCTGCAAGGGTCGCTGGGTGTGTCGATATTCTTTATTCTGTCCGGCTTCTGCCTCGCGATAAACTATATCCCCAAGGCGGAAACCCTGCCGAGCAGCTTTGTCGGCTGTGTGCGCTTCGGCATCGGGCGCATCAAAAAGCTGTACGCGCTTCATATCATCATGCTGCTTTTCAAGATGTTTTTCCTGTGGGGCATGCCGCACACGGCGCTGGATTATTTCTCGCTGCTGATGAACGTGTGCCTTTTGCAAAGCCTCGTGCCGTACCCGTCGGTGTACTCGTCCTATAACGGCATATCGTGGTTTTTGTCGACCTACATGCTGGTGTGCATGATAGCCCCCCCGGTCATGCGCCTTGCCGAAAGACTGAAATCCGGGCGCAAGCTCATCTCGCTTTCGGCAGTGATCCTTGTGTTCATGGCCGCGTTCGGCATGATCACGCCGCGCATCGCCGCCGCGATAAGCGCCCCCTCCGTGCCGTATTTCACGTATAACTCCCCGCTTTTCCGCATTTTTGACTTCTCCTTGGGCATTTTCCTCGGAAAATATTATCTCACGTTCAAATCAGAGGGCAAAACGCTCGGCGACGGGGTGTCGGTGGGCGTGGGGCTTGCGGCCGTCGCCTGCGGCCTTGTCTGCACGTTTGGGTATCCCTATCTGCACGACGGCATTCGCAACAACCTCATCTATATTCCCGGCTCGGTGCTGGCGATTACGTTTTGCGCGTTCAGCAGTGAGAAGATTCAAAAGCTCATCGCGTGCAAGCCGCTTGTGTGGCTGGGCAACGTGTCCGGTTACGCGTTTCTCATTCACAACAACATTTTGGAGATTTTCCGCTATATTCTCAACCTTTTGGAGTTCAAATACGGCTATTCCCGCACCGCAGCCGAGACCGTGATATGGATAATATTGACCTTCACCTTCACCGTCCTCGCCACACAGCTTTACATCACCGCCGAGGGCAAGGTGAAAGCCC
>CAZUSM010000136.1:0-4501 GCA_964623675.1 uncultured Oscillospiraceae bacterium | reverse complement strand
GACTGATTGGAACAGGCCGCAAATGGAAAAAATAAATATTACAACCGAATACATCAAGCTCGACTCGCTTTTGAAGCTGGCCGCCCTCGTCGGCACGGGGGGCGAGGCCAAATATGTCATCGCCGAGGGCATGGTCACCGTCAACGGCGAGGTGTGCACCCAGCGCGGCAAAAAGCTGCGCGCAGGGGACAGGGTCGAGTTTGCCGGGAATGAAATCGAAATCGGCGACGAGCCGACAGACGAATGAGAATCAAAAAAATCGCGCTCAACGGCTGGCGCAACTATGAATGGGACACGGCGGAGTTTGACCCCGGGACGAACGTGATTTGCGGGCAGAACGCGCAGGGGAAAACCAACCTCTTGGAGGCCGTGTACATTCTCTCCACCGGGCGGAGCTTCCGCACGCGCTTTGACCGCGAGCTTGTCGGCTTCGACTTTTCCGGGGCGGAGATTTTGGCCGACGTGGAAAGCCACGACCGTGAGCAGACCGTCAAAATCACCTTCAAGCCCGGCACGGCGAAAAAAATCACCGTCAACGGCGTGAAAAAGACCGCCGGTGAACTGGGCGAGACGCTCAACACCGTGCTGTTCTGCCCGGATGATTTGAACATCATCAAAGAGGGCGCGGCCGTGCGCCGCAGAGTGCTCGACAACGCCATCAGCCAAATCCGCCCGCGTTACGGAGAATATTTGGCGCAGTTCAACAAGCTTTACGAGCACAAAACCCGCATTTTGAAGGACTGGCGCGATAAGCCCTCGCTTTTGGACACGCTGGACGAATTTTCCGACGGAATGTGCCGAGCGTCGGCGCAGCTTATACGTTACCGCGCGGCGTTTTCCGCGCGGCTCGACGAGGCCGCCCGCCCCATTCACAGCGACTTCTCCGGCGAGGGCGAGCGCCTTGAGGTCAAATACAAAACCGTCAGCACCGTGACAGACCCCTTTGCCTCGGCCAAGGAGATATATTATCAGCTTTGCGACCATCAGGAGAGCCACCGCCAGGCCGAGCTTGACGCCGGCCAATGCCTCACCGGCGCGCACAAGGACGACCTTGAAATTTTCATCAACGGCTCATCGGCGCGCGCCTACGCCTCCCAAGGCCAAACGCGCACAGCCGCCCTGTCCTTGAAGCTCGCCGAGCGGGAGATTTTCCTCGTGGAAACTGGGGAGTACCCGATACTTTTGCTCGACGATGTGCTCAGCGAGCTGGACGCGAAGCGGCAGGAGTTCGTGCTCAATTCCATCGGCGGCGGGCAAACGCTGATAACCTGCTGCGAGGACGAGGGCATATCCCGCCGCACCGGCGGCAAGGTGCTCTTTGTCGAAAAGGGTCGAATCGTGAAGAGGTAAATGTTCTGTTTCACAAGAGCAAGAACAAACACCGAAGCAAAAGGCAGACCGCGCCGCCGTGCGGCGGCACGGGCGATCCCTTCAGTCTCGGCTACGCCGAGCCAGCTCCCCTTGATGCCCAAGGGGAGCCAAGACGTGAACGAAATCCGTACTTTTATTGAAAATAGTGCTGATTTTGACATTCATTAAATAATAATAAGAACACAAAGCGAAAAACACCCACCAAAGGCTACCCTTGGGTGTCAAGGGTAGCTGTCAGCCGTAAGGCTGACTGAGGGGATCGGCATTGGCGCAGCCAATGCGCCGCGCCGCAAGGCGCGGAAAGACGCCGAAATCAAGCAGGCAAAACAAAGAGGACAAACGCACTAAACCCAAGTAAAGCAGAAACTCAAACAGAACACAAAGCGAAAAACACCCACCAAAGGCTACCCTTGGGTGTCAAGGGGAGCTGTCAGCCGTAAGGCTGACTGAGGGGATCGGCATTGGCGCAGCCAATGCGCCGCGCCGAAAGGCGCGGAAAGACGCCGAACCAAGTAAGCACGACAAAGAGGACAAGCGCATGTATCTCAACATCGGCAAGGGGAATGTGCTGGACATGGAGGACATTGTCGGCATATTCGACCTTGACATCACATCGCAGTCGCACTTGACGCGCGCGTATCTCGCCGCGGCGGAAAAGGCCGGCGAGGTCAAAAACGCATCGGGCGACGATATCCCCAAGAGCTTCATAGTCACCGCGCGCGGCGAATGTCGCCGCGTCCACCTCGCCCAGCCGGCCAGCGCCACGCTGTTGAAGCGCGCTGAAAACGGCCTTTGAACGGCGAGAGCAAACAGGAAAAAAACTGATTTGGAGAATAACAAATGGCAGACGAAATCAAAACCACCACGGCACAGGAATATGACGCATCGCAAATCCAAGTCCTTGAGGGCTTGGAGGCCGTGAGAAAGCGTCCGGGCATGTACATCGGCTCGACCTCGTCATCGGGTCTTCACCATCTCGTATATGAGATTGTGGACAACTCCATCGACGAGGCGCTGGCCGGCTTCTGCACGAAGATAAACGTGACCATCGAGCAGGGCGACATCATCTCGGTGGAGGATAACGGCCGCGGCATACCCGTTGACATTCAGGAGCAGACGGGCAAGAGCGCGCTGGAAGTCGTGTTCACGGTGCTGCACGCGGGCGGCAAGTTCGGCGGCGGGGGATACAAGGTCTCCGGCGGCCTGCACGGCGTGGGCGCGTCGGTGGTCAACGCCTTGTCCGAGTGGCTGGAGGTCGAGGTGTGCAAGGACGGGGAGCGCTACGCCATGAAGTTCTCCCGCGGCGGCATCACCCAGAGCATCACCAAGCTCGGCAAAACCGACAAGCGCGGCACGACCGTCCGCTTCAAGCCCGACCCGGAGATGTTCGACGAGACGGTTTATGACTATGAAATTCTCCACACGCGCATGCGCGAGCAGGCGTTTTTGAACGGCGGGCTGACCATCGAGCTGCGCGACGAGCGCGAGGGCATGGAGCAGGGCGAGGTGCTGTGCTATGAGGGTGGCATACGCGAGTTTGTCTCCTACCTCAACCAGCACAAAAACCCCATCCACGAGGAGGTCATCTACCTCTCCGGCCAAAAGGGCGACGCCATCGCCGAAATCGCCCTGCAATATAACGACGGCTATAGCGAAACCCTTGTCAGCTTTGCAAACGACATTCACACGCCAGAAGGCGGCATGCACGAAACCGGCTTCAAAACCGCGCTGACCCGCGTCATCAACGCCTACGGCCAAAAGGCCAACATCATCAAGGGCGATGACAAGGTGTCCGGCGAGGACGTGCGCGAGGGCATCAGCGTGGTCATCTCGGTCAAGCTGCCCGAAGCGCAGTTCGAGGGGCAGACCAAGCAAAAGCTCGGCAACGCGTACATCCGCACCCTCGTCGACGGCATCGTCAACGACCAGCTGGCCGAATACTTCGAGGAGCACCCGGCCACGGCCAAGCTGATTCTCGAAAAGGCGATGATGGCCAATCGCGCGCGCGAGGCCGCGCGCAAGGCCAAGGAGTCCGTCCGACGCAAGACGGGGCTTGAAAGCGGCCAAATGCCCGACAAGCTTCAAGACTGCAACGAGCGCGACGCGTCCCTGTGCGAGATTTACATCGTCGAGGGCGACTCCGCCGCAGGCTCGGCCATTCAAGGCCGCGACAGCCGTTTTCAGGCGATTCTCGCCATGTGGGGCAAGATGCTCAACGTCGAGAAAGCCCGCGCGGACAAAATTTACGGCAATGACAAGCTCTACCCGCTCATTCTCGCGCTCGGCGCGGGAATCGGCGATGAGTTCAACATAGAAAAGCTCAGATACCACAAGATTATCATCATGGCCGATGCCGACGTTGACGGCAGCCACATCAGAACGCTTTTGCTCACGTTCTTCTTCCGGTACATGCGACCGCTCATTGAAAACGGCTATGTCTATTCCGCCGTGCCGCCGCTTTATAAGCTGACGCGCGGCAAGCAGCAGCGCGTGGCCTACTCCGACGAGGAGCGCGACAGGATAAGCGCGGAAATGCGCGGGGACAACCCCAACGTCAAGGTGGACATCTCGCGCTTCAAGGGCTTGGGCGAGATGGACCCGCACGAGCTGTGGGAGACCACCATGGACCCGGAAACTCGCTCGCTCCGCCGCATCACCCTCGCCGACGCCATCCGCGCCGACCAGGTGTTCACCGTGCTCATGGGCGAGGAAGTCGAGCCCCGGCGCGAGTGGATCGAGCAAAACGCCAAGTACGTTGTCAATCTCGACGTATAAGGAGGAAATGAGACTAAATGGCACATAAAAGAGACTATAAGCCGGAGGACATCGCGTTCCCCAATCAGGTGATAACCGAGTCAGACCTTGTCAGCGAAATGCAGACAAGCTATATCGACTACGCGATGAGCGTGATTGTCGGCCGCGCGCTGCCCGACGTGCGCGACGGCCTCAAGCCCGTGCACCGGCGCATACTTTATGCACTTTATGAGGACAACCTCACTTCCGACAAACCCTTCAAAAAATCCGCCACCTGCGTGGGCGACGTGCTGGGTCGATATCACCCGCACGGCGACTCGTCGGTCTATGACGCCATGGTGCGTCTGGCGCAGAATTTCTCCATGCGCTACATGCT
>CAZUSM010000135.1:0-4534 GCA_964623675.1 uncultured Oscillospiraceae bacterium | reverse complement strand
TACGGAGTGAAAGACCTACCGCGCCTTGCGGCGCGGCCTCATCAGTCAGCGGCTTTGCCGCTGACAGCTTCCCCAGTGGGGAAGCCTTTGGAGGGCGTCTTCCTCTTGGTGTTCTATTTCACACCGCTTGTATTCTTCGGCACATACCGGCGGGAGGCAGGTTGCTTCCTTGCGGTCGAATTGCGCTTAAAAGTTCTGTTTTTGGCGCAATTTCGACCTAAAACACGCAAATTTACCCAATAGAAGTGCAGATTACCGAGTGCGCCTTGGCTCCCCTTGGGCACCAAGGGGAGCTGTCGCCGAAGGCGACTGAAGGGATCGCCCGTGCCGCCGCGAGGCGGCGCGGTCTGCTCTCACCCCCGCACTTCGTATTGCTCCAATCCCAATTAGAACACCCAGCCGCGACGCCCCGCCCTTGCCTCTCCCTTTGGGAGAGGTGGCACGGCGTCAGCGCCGTGACGGAGAGGGTTCGCCCGCCCCGCATGGCGCTATATTCACCCAACCATACAACACAAAAAGAGGACTGTTGCCTTGTTCCTGCAACAATCCTCTTTTCGCATTCATATTCAATTTCAATTTGCATGCACCGGGGGGACGGTGGTGTCGAGGCCGAGGAAGGTATAGCCGTTTTCCTCGCCCCATTCGAGTATGGACTCCACGGAGCGGATGCTGTATAGCCGCGTGTCGTGCTGGAGCGTCACGGGCACAGTGTATTTCGGCGCGAAGCTTTTCACCGCGTTGAGCGATGAGGTGGCGTTGTTGGTGGGGTTTTCGGGTCTGACGTTCCAGTCGAAGTACTGTATGCCCATACGCTCAAGCTGCGCCGTCACGGTGTCCCACGCGCCCTTTTCGCGGTTGTTGAGCTTGTGGTATGCCGTGGTGCTCCCGCCGGGGAAGCGGCACAGATTCACGTATTCCCCCGTGATTTCATAAATGCTCTGCCTTGCGCGCATTAGGTCGCCCAAATAGTAGTCCGACGAGGAATACAGCACGTCGTAAACGTGGCTTTCCGTGTGCACGCCGATGCTGTGCCCCGCCTCGGCAATCTCTGGCAGGAGCGTTTCGAGATACGGGTTGTTCCCGGTTATGACGAAAAAGGTCGCCCTCGCGTTGTGCCGGGCGAGGGTTTCCAAAAGCTCGGGGGTGTTTTCGCACGGGCCGTCGTCAAATGTGAGATAAAAAACCTTCTCCGTCGGCTCTATGAATTCGGGATAGCCCACCTCGGTCACGTGCACGATGCGCTTTTCCTCGGCGCGCTCAGCCCCCGCGAGGACGCTGTAGCTGAGCGTATAATCCCCCGGCGTCATGCAGTCCACCTCGCCCCGGCACACCACCTTGTCCGTGATGTCCGCCCCGTCGGGTGACGCGGCGGAATAGCCCGGCTCGGCAAAGGGTATGCCGCACGGCCAGTCCAGCTCGTCCCCGTCCGTCAGCGTCAGCGTCGCCGCGCGCGGCGTGGGCGAGGGCGTGGGTGTGTCGGTCGCGGCGGGCGCTTCCGCCGCGATGTTGCCGCCGCACCCGGCAAGCCCCGCCAGCGCACACAGCAAAATCAGCGCGCCCACGGCGTGCATAAGCCCAGTTCTGTCTTTTCGCATGTCTCAACCCCCAATTTCCCCGATCTGTAATTGTCCCAATAATAGCACAATTGTCACCCGATGTCTAACAATTTTCAATAAAATAACGTGGAATCCGAAGGCTCGGATTCCACGTAAGTATGGAGTGAAAAAGGTTGAATACTTGGGCGAACGGGAGTCGAACCCCAGCCGCCTGATTATGCGTTGACGCTCTCGAACTCCTCGACGATTTCCTTTTCGGGGGCTTTGGTGCACAGGCTCACCACCACGATGAAGATGCTCGACACCACGAACGCGGGCAGCAGCTCGTATATCGCGAGTATGCCGCCGAGGGGGGCGACGAGGTATTTCCAAATGAACACCGTGGCCGCGCCGGCTATCATGCCGGCGATCGCGCCCTGATAGTTGCAGCGCTTCCAAAACAGGGAGAACAGCATCACCGGGCCGAACGTCGCGCCGAAGCCCGCCCAAGCGAAGCTGACCACGCGGAAGATGGAGCTGTTGGGGTCGGCGGCGAAGATGACGCCCATCACCGCCACAATGACGACGGTCACGCGCGCGATGAGCATCGAGGTCTTGTCACTGAGCTTGATGCCGAAGACGTTGTTGAGCAGGTTGTGCGTCACGCCGGAGGCCGCGCCGAGAAGCTGGGCGTCGGCGGTGGACATGGTGGCGGCGAGTATGCCCGCGATGATGACGCCGGCCACGAGCGCAAGCCCTGCGTTCTTGGTGGCGAGCAGCGCGGCGGAGTTGACGATGAGGTTTTCGGCCTCGGCCTCGGAGGCGGGGATGGCGAGCGCGCCGGCCTTGACCATGCTGTATCCGATTATGCCGATGATGACGGCGACGCCCAGGGAGATGATGACCCAAACGGTGGCCATGCGGCGCGAGAAGGTCAGCTTTTCCTCGCTCTTTGCGGCCATGAAGTGGATGAGCACGTGCGGCATGCCGAAGTAGCCGAGACCCCACGCCAGCGTCGACACGATTTTCAGCCCGTTATAGCTCGTCACGCCGCCGTTCACGATGTCGGTGCTGGCCGTGAAGCTGAGGTAGCCGGGCAGCGCCTGCGCGTTTGCCCACACGGTGTCCCAGCCGCCGGCGGTGTGCACGCCGAATATCAGCACGATGATGAGCGCAATGGTCATCACAAAGCCCTGAATCAGGCTCGTCACGGACGCGGCCATGAACCCGCCCGTGGCGCAGTAGGCCACGATGACAACCGCGGAGATGATCATCGACGGCATGTAGTCAAAGCCGAACAGACTGTTGAACAGCTTGCCGCAGGCGGCGAAGCCCGACGCGGTGTACGGCACGAAGAATATGATGACCGTCAGCGCGCCGATGGTCTCAATCAGCTTCGTCTTGTCGCGAAAACGCAGGGACAAAAAGTCCGGCACGGTGATGGCGTTTATCTTGATGGAATAGCGGTGCAGTCTCTTCGCCACGATAAGCCAGTTGAGGTACGTGCCTATGCACAGCCCTATGGCCGTCCAGCCGGCCTCGGCCACGCCGCAGAAAAACGCCAGCCCCGGCACGCCCATCAAAAGATACGCGCTCATGTCGGAGGCCTCGGTGCTCATCGCGGTCACGATGGGGCCGAGCTTGCGCCCGCCGAGATAAAAGTCCTCGGACGTGCTGTTTTTCGAGTAAATGAAGCCTATTATCAGCATTCCCACGAGGTATACCACCACGGAGATGAGAATGCACACGGTTGCGGTGTTGAACATGTTGCGTTTCCTCTCTTTTTCATTTTGAACGCCTTTAATTATAGCCGTTTTTTCTCCCCGCGCAAGAGAAAAAAATCCGATTCCGCTTGAAATAATCCGAATTTGCGTTATAATATAACAAAATATAATTCAGCTCATGTTAAGATGAAAATAATTCATGCAAATCCCGAAAGGAGCATCGCATCATGACCACCATTGCGCAGTATCAGGCGCTCATGACCGTTTTGGAGCTGGGCAGCTTCACCAAAGCGGCGGAAAAGCTGGGCTGCACCCAGTCCGCCGTCAGCCATATAATCGAAACCTTGGAGCGCGAGCTGGGCTTCGCGCTGGTCAAGCGCAGCCGCGCCGGGGTGTTTTTGACCTCGGAGGGTGAGCGGCTTTTGCCCGCTGTGCGCAACCTCATGAGCAGCGTCGAGCAGCTTGAGCAGACGGCGGCGGATATCTGCGGGCTCAATAAGGGCACGGTGCGCATCGGCGCGTTCACCTCCGTCGCCGTGCATTGGTTGCCCGGCGTTTTGAAGGCCTTTCAGGCGGACTATCCGCACGTTGACGTCATGCTCAAAAACGGCGACTATCACGACGTTGAGCAGTGGCTCATCGACGGCAGTGTCGACATCGGCTTTGTCAACGTCCCCTGCGAGGTCAAATGCGAGTGCATCCCGCTCATGGAGGATCGCCTGCTCGCCGTCCTGCCCCTCGGCAGCCGCTTTGAAAGCTACCCCCGTTTCCCGCTCACCGAGTGCGAAAATGAGCCGTTCATCAGCCTTTTGGAAAGCTCCGATCAGGACTCCCGCCGCGCTCTAGAGGCCGCCGGGGTCAAGCCCAACGTCCGCTTTTACACCAAGGATGACTACGCCATCATCGCCATGGTCGAAAACGGCCTCGGCATGAGCATCATGCCGGAGCTGCTGCTCAAAGGGCGCACCGAGCGCGTCCGCGTCCTGCCGGTCATCCCGGAGGCCAAGCGCACCATCGGCCTTGCCATCGCCGCCGGCGACAAGGCCGGCCCCGCCACCCGCCGCTTCGCCGATTACGTCGTCCGCTTCGTCAAACAAACCGCGTGACAGGCGCGTGGATATATGACGTGAATATATATAATAAGTAGACAGCGCAAATAATTGACAAATCCCTGTGCCGGTTGTACAATTATAATGGCAATTTGTCAAAAAATCGAATACGCACCGGCCAACAAAGGGACGTCCCTTTGTCCACATTTCCGCAGGAAATGTGACG
>CAZUSM010000134.1:0-4583 GCA_964623675.1 uncultured Oscillospiraceae bacterium | reverse complement strand
AACACTCCGGGGTACGGCCTTCACCGTACCCCGGAGTGTTATATTATCGCTTATTCCTTGTTGTGCAGCAGCTCGTGGGCTTTGCCCTTGAAAAAGCCGTTGTAGAACAGGTCTATCATCGGGTTTTCGTTGGACTTCTTGATGGCCGAGGCGTTGTCGGCGGCATACAAGCCCTTGGAGCGGGTGTCATAACGCACCTGCTTTGAGCCGGTTATCGGCTGGCCGCCGCCCATGACGCAGCCGCCGGGACAGGCCATTATCTCGATGAGATGGTATTCCTTCTTGCCGCTCTTGACCTGCTCGAGCACCTTGCGCGCATTGGCAAGGCCGGAGGCCACGCAAATTTTCACGTCGATGCCGTTATAGGGCACGGTCAGCTCCTTGATGCCGTCCTTGGCGCGCACACCGCTTTCGGCAAGCGCGGTGAGCGTGGCGGTGTCGTGGCCGTCGGTGAGGCGTCTCAAAACCGCCTCGGTCACGCCGCCGCTGACGCCGAATATCACGCCGCCGCCCGAACCGAGACCGAACGGCATGTCACACGCCTCGCTGTCAAGCTCATCAAACGAGAAGCCGAAGCCGCGAATCATGCGGATGAGCTCCGCCGTGGTCATGACGTAATCGGTGTCCTTGATGCCGTAGGTGTACGCGTCGTCGCGCTCGGCCTCCATCTTTTTGGCCGTGCACGGCATGATGGACACGACGAAGGTTTTCTTGCCCTGCGAATGCTCGTCCGAGCGGTAGTAATCCTTCAATATGGCGGAGAACATCTGCTGGGGAGAGCGGCAGGTGGATATGTTTTTCTTGAATTCCGGGTATTCGTTTTCCACGAACTTCACCCACGCCGGGCAGCACGAGGTCAACAGCGGCAGCTTTTCGCCCTTGCCCACGCGCTCCAGAAACTCCGCCGACTCCTCCATTATCGTCAGGTCTGCGGTGTACGTGGTGTCGAACACCTCGTCAAAGCCCATCTTGTGCAGCGCGGCGACGACCTTGCCCATCACGTTTTCGCCCTTGGGCAGGCCGAACGCCTCCGCCACGGCCACGCGCACCGCGGGCGCAATCTGCGCGACGACGCGGGTGTTCGGGTCGTCAAGCGCTTCCCAGAACCCGGCCATGCTGTGGTGGATGGTCAGCGCGCCCGTGGGGCAAACCACGCGGCACTGGCCGCAGCCGACGCACTTGGTCTCGGACATTTTGCGGTTGAACGCGGGGGAGACGACGGTGTCCGTGCCGCGATGGGCAAAGCCCAGCACGCCGATGCCCTGAATCTCGTTGCACACGCGCACGCAGTTGCCGCAGAGGACGCACTTGTTCGGGTCGCGCACGATGGCGGGGGAGGAGAAGTCAACCGGGTGCAGCTCGCGGTTGTTTTCAAAGCGAACCATGTTCACGCCCAGCTGGTATGCAAGCTCTTGCAGGTTGCATTTGCCGTGCTGGTCGCAGGTGGTGCAGTTGCCGTTGTGCGCGGCGAGCAGCAGCTCCACAATCAGCTTGCGGTAGCGGCGCAGACGCGCCGTGTGAGTGTAAATCACCATGCCGTCTCTCGGCTTTTCCGAGCACGAGGCGAAGGTGCGCCCCTTGTCGTCCTCGACGGTGCACAGTCTGCATGCGCCGAAAATCGACAGCTCCGGCTGGTGGCACAGTGTGGGGATTTCGATGTTGGCGTTTTGGATTATCGCGAGCACGTTTCTCTCGTTTGTGAACTCGTATTTCTTGCCGTTTATAGTAATAGTACCCATGTCGCCCCTCCTTATGCTTCGATGTAAATCGCGTCGAACGCGCAGTTGTCTTTACAAGTGCCGCACTTGATGCAGACGTTCGGGTCGATGCTGTACGGGCTTCTGATGACGCCGTGAATTGCGTTGACGGGGCATCCGCGCGCACACTTGCTGCACCCGCGGCAGAACTCCGGATTGATGACATAGCGGCGCAGAGCCGTACAAGTCTTCGAGCGGCACTTCTTGTCCACAATATGCTCGACATATTCGTCGCGGAAAAGCTTCAGAGTGCTCAGCACCGGCAGGGGGGCGGACTTGCCCAGGCCGCACAGCGCCATCGAGCGCACCATGTTCGCAAGCTCCTCCAGCGTGTCCAAATCCTCAAGCTCGCCGTGGCCGTTGACTATGCGCTCGAGGATTTCCAGCATGCGCTTCGTGCCCTCGCGGCACGGCACGCACTTGCCGCACGACTCGCGCTGAGTGAACGACATGAAAAAGCGCGCAACCTCCACCATACAGGTGTGCTCATCCATGACCACAAGGCCGCCAGAGCCGACAATGGCATTGAACTTTTTCACAGAGTCAAAGTCAAGCGGCTCGTCCAAGTGCTCCTCGGTCAGGCAGCCGCCCGACGGGCCGCCTATCTGAACGGCCTTGAACTTCGCACCGTCCTTCATGCCTCCGCCGACATTGAAAACAATGTCGCGTATCGTCGAGCCGAGCGGGACTTCGACGAGGCCGGTGTTGACTACGTTGCCCGTCAGGGCGAAGGCCTTCGTGCCGGGGCTGCCCTCTGTGCCGAGCTGGCGATACCACGCCACGCCGTTGCGGAGAATTAGCGGAATGGTCGCGAGGGTTTCAACGTTGTTCAAGACCGTGGGCTTTTCCCACAAGCCCTTTTCCGCCGTGCGCGGGGGCTTGACGCGCGGCATGCCGCGGTTGCCCTCGATGGACGAGGTCAGCGCCGAGCCTTCGCCGCATACGAACGCGCCCGCGCCCTTGTTGATGTGCAGCTTGAAGCTGAAATCCGTGCCGAGTATGTTTTCGCCCAACAGGCCGTATTCCTCGGCCTGCTCGATGGCGGTTTTCATGCGCGCCACGGCCAGCGGGTACTCCGCGCGCACGTATATATAGCCCTCGCTGCTGCCCACGGCGCGCGCGCCGATGAGCATGCCCTCAATCACGGCGTGGGGGTTGCCCTCCATGATTGAGCGATCCATGAACGCGCCGGGGTCGCCCTCGTCGCCGTTGCAGACGATGTATTTCACATCGGTTTTCTGCTTGCGCCCGGCGTCCCACTTCTTGCCCGTGGGGTAGCCCGCGCCGCCGCGCCCGCGCAGACCGGAGTCGATGACCTCTTTGCAAATCTCCTCGTCGGTCAGGTCGAACAGCGCCTTTTCAAGCCCCTCATAGCCGCCGTTTGCTATGTATTCCTCAATGTCCTCGGCGGCAATAGTGCCGCAGTTTTTCAGAACCACGCGGTTTTGCAGCTTGTAGAAGGGGATTTCCTCGCGCTTGGGATAGACTGTGCCGTTTTGATGATAGGCAAGGCGCTCGATAATCTCGCCGTTGAGCACGGTTTTTTCCATGATCTCGTGGCAGTCTTCGGGCTTTACGTGCACATACATCACGCCCAGCGGCTCGATGTGCACCAGCGGCCCCATCTCGCAAAAGCCGTGGCAGCCGGTCTTGGTCACGGCAATTATCGGCTCGCCGTCGGTCTCGTCGGCCTTGGGGTGCTCGTGGTTTCCGCCGCAGGGGGAGAAGTCAAGCACTACGCCCGGCGTGTCCTTCACGAGGGTTTTGAAAATCTCATAGATTTCCGCCGACCCGCCCGCGAGACAGCCCGTGCCGCAGCAGATATGAATCTGAATTTGATAGCCGTTCAGGCGCGCCTGCGCCGCTTGGCGCAGCTCCTGCAATTTTTCTCTCGAATTTACCATCAGCCGTTACCTCTCAATTCCTCGATGAGCTCCAGCACCTTTTCCGGCGTCATCGACGGGTGCACCTGCTCGTTGACCATCAGCGTCGGCGCAAGGCCGCACGCTCCCAGGCACGACACGACCTCAACCGTGAACATCATGTCGTCCGTGGTGTGCTTTTTCTTGCTCAGGCCAAGCTCTTTCCACAGCGTTTCCAAAATGGGCGTGGAATGGCGCACGTGGCACGCCGTGCCGTCGCACACCTTGATGACGTACTTGCCCCTCGGCTCAAACGAGAAGTTTTCATAAAACGTCGCCACGCTGTAGGCATGCGCCTCCGTGATGCCGAGCTTCTCCGCCACGTAGCTCAAAAGCTCCGCCGGGAGATAGCCGTACTCTGCCTGAATGTCCTGCATGATTGGGATGAGCGACTTTTGCTCCCGCGCATAGCGGGAGATTATCTCATCCGTCTTGAGATGCTGTACATTTTCCGCCATAAATGTTTCCTCCTTGTGCTTCCTTATTGCTTCCTTTTCAAAATACTGTGCCATCTTAAATATTACTTGTGATTATACCAGCCTCCGCCGTGTTTTGCTATTAACATCTCAACTAGAAATTAACGCGCCTTTTTGTGCAACCCTCACTAATAGTTGGATATTTATCAAACTATCGGCATAAAAAAGCTGTGCAACTTCAATAAAAAGTGAAAAATGCACAGTTTAGAATCTTAACGGAGATTAACGGAGCAGGGGAGAGGGGTGAGGGGAGAGAAAGGAGAGGGTCACCCCAACAAAAAAGGGATTGCCGCATTTCTGCAACAATCCCTTTTACTAACTACACTATTAAATTACACTCGTTTCCACTTTGCGCCGTGGGGGATGTCGGTCAGCTCTATGCCCTCGGCTTTCAGCTCGTCGCGGATGCGGTCGGCCTCGGCGAAGTT
>CAZUSM010000133.1:0-4617 GCA_964623675.1 uncultured Oscillospiraceae bacterium | reverse complement strand
GCCTTGACCATGACCTTGCCGATGGTGAAGCCGGATTTGGCCTTGACCTTGTGGTCGCCATTGGCGGAGACCGTGCCCGTGCCGCGCACCTTGGCGGTTATCGTGCCGTTGGAGACCATGACGGTGGCCACTTCGGGCAGGGAGTGGTTCATGATGGTGTTGGAGAAAAAGGTGAGCAAAAGCAGCACGACGAGAAACACTATCGCCGCGTCTTTGACCCATGCTCTGTTTTTCGGTTTTGTTTCCATAGCTTGTTACCTCGCGCGTGTCGAAAATGCGGTCAGCCCTTGACGCTGCCGGAGTTGGCAATACCCTCGACGAGGTATTCCTCCCCGTGCAAAAACAAAAGCAGCGTGGGGATCATATACACAGTGGCCATTGCGAAGGCAAGGCCGATTTCGCCGGAATTGATGGACGAGAGGAAAACGGACAAGGGCTGCTTATCCGCGCTGTCGAGGAGAATAAGCGGCTGCTCGACCATGTTCCAATAGTCGATGAAGACAAGAATCGCGATGGAATAGAGCGCCGAGCGGCACTGGGGGAGGCAAATCTTGGTGAAAATCTCCCACTCGCCCGCGCCGTCGACCTTGGCGGCCTCGATGAGGGCATAAGGAATGCGGCGCATGAACTTGGTGAGCAAAAACACCGAGAACGGCGCGAACACGCCGGGCAGGATAATCGCCCAGCGGGTGTTGAGCAGACCGAGCCAATCGCTGACGAGATAGTTGGGCACGAGCGTGACCTGATAGGGCATGAGCATGAGAATGACATAAAAGAAGAATATGCCGCTTCTCAGCTTGCCGCGCCAGCGCGTGAACGAATACGCCGCGACGGACGCGATGGCCACCTGCAAAATGACAATGGGCACGACTAGGATGATGCTGTTCCAAAATTTCAGCAGGTATTCCGGGGATTTGATGAGCCCGGTGACATACTGGGAGAGCGTCACCTTGTCGGGAATGAACTTCAAATTGACGGTTTTGGAGACGTACCCGCCCGTTGTGGTGGAGAAAATCATGCCGTAATTCGAGCGGATTTCGGACTCGGTCATGAAGGAATTGGTGATGGTCAAGACCGTGGGCGTGAGAAACAGCACCGCGAACACAAGGCACAGCACAAACATCACGCCGCGGGAGAAATAACGCTTTTTCTTCATCCCTCCACGTCCTTTCCGAACCAGTCCTCGGCCTTGAACAAAAGCGCGATGAGCACGACCATAACCAGCGCCATCACCACCGCCGCGGCGGACAGCTTTTGATAATCAAGGGACTTGAAGGTGTTGTTCATGAAATGCTGAAGCATGTATAGTGTCTCGTAAGGATAATCCCCGGTGAGCAGATACACCTCGCGAAAGACCTTGAACGAGTTAATAAGCGAGAGAATGGTGACAAAGAGCACGGTGGGCGAGAGATAGCGGAGCTTGATGGCGTAAAACTTATACCACTCGCTCGCGCCCTCGACGTCGGCCACCTCCAAAAGCTCTTTGGGAATGTTGGCAAGGGCGGCCATGAACAAAATCATGAAATAGCCGAGGTTTTTCCACAAAAAGAGCAGCACGACGACGGCCAAAGAATGCTCGGATTGCAGCCAGTCTATCTTATCCGCGCCGAAGAAGAGCAAAAACTCATTGACACTGCCGTTGAAGTTGAAAAGCACCTGCCAAATCAGCACCACGGACGCCACGGGCACCATCATCGGGCTGAGGAAAAACGTGCGGAACTGGCTTTTGAGCGGGATGCGCGCCTCCAGCATGAGCGCGAGGGCGAGCGAGCCCACCACCGCCAAGGGCACAGCCCAGGCGGAAAATTTCAAGGTGTTGCCCGCGGCGAGGAGAAAGGCGGAGTTTCGGAACAGCTTGATAAAGTTGTCCAAAAACACGAATTCGCGCGAGCCGACGCCGTCAATGACGGAGTAATAAACCACCACGCCGAACGGCACGATGAAAAACACCGCCACGCCCAACAGGCTCGGCGCGAGAAAGCAAAGGCTTTGCAAAAAGTCCTTGCGCTTTTCATTCAGTTGTATTCTGTGTGTTTTCATGCGGTTCGATTCTACGCGGTTCATACCAGATATTGTTTTATGCTTCGACTTTTTATCCCGTATATTGTACAACATACGGCGGGAGATTTCAATATGGGGAAAGATTAAATTGCGTTAAAGAGCGCGCGGGATGCGCGCTCTTTAATGCGTGTAGTCGGGGTCAATTATCTTTGCTCGTTGACATAGATATTGGCCTTGCTCTGGACGAGCTTGGCAACGTCCTCGGCGGTTTTCTGCCCGGCGAAGAACGCCTGAGACTGCTCGTCGACGATATCGAAAATGCTGTCGTTGTTATAATCGGCGACGGCGGTGCAGGAGTTGATGAGAGAAGTGAGCTTGTCCGCCTGCTCCTGCGTGAGGGCGTAAATGTCAACCGTGCCGTTCTCCGTGCCGAAGCTCATCTTGGCCATGGGGATCTTCTCGCCGTTTTCGTCAAGAATGTAATTACCGTCGGCGTCTTTATAATACTCCGGGGTCATGGCCGTTTTGAGGCGGGAGTTGTAGGCGTTGAGGTTGGTGGGGATTTCATAGACATTGCGCTCGTCGGACTGGTAGTCCTCGGTGAAGAACATGCGGAGGAATTCCCACGCCACGTCCTTATACTCGCTCTTGGCGGAGATTGCATAACCGGGGTTGAGCGAGAGGAGGCTGCCGTTTGAGCCGTCGGAGGTGGGGTAGCCGATATAGGTGGAATCGCCGCCGAAGTAATTGTCGTAATAGGGGAGGTTATCCATGGCGTAGATGTGGGTCTGGAGGAGCATCTGTCTGCCCTGGGCAATGCGGGTGTCGGTGCTGTCCTCGGAGGTGTATTCGTAGTTTTCGTAATCAAAGCTCTCCGGGAACTGCGCGGCGAAGTTCAGCAGGCCGACGAACGCGGGGGTGTCGAAGTTGACCGCGCCGGTAGACCAGTTGACATAGTCGTTCATGTCGAGCATGAGGCAGTTTTGGAGAATGTCGTAACGGGTGGTGTAAATGTCAAACGGGTCACACTCCGGGACGCTTTCGCGCATCAGGGCGAGGGCGGCGTCAAACTCGTCATACGTCCAGCCCGGCTCATCGCCGACGACGGAGGACGCGCCCATCACGGTGCTGACACCAAAGCCGCACAGCGTGGAGTAAAGCCCGCCGTTGACCTCCATGGCCTGAAGGACATTCGGGAAAAAGTCGGCGCGGTCAAGCTCGGCGTCGGCGTCGATAAGCTCATAAAGGTCGGCCAAGAGCCCCTTGGAGGCAAGCTGAGTATAGGGCATGCCGTTGAGGTCGATTATATCGGGGACGTTGCCGGCGAGAAGCTCGGTGGTGAGCTTGGTCTGACCGGCGGAATAATCCTCCTCGGTGTTATACTCTGAGTAGTCCTTGACGACAATGCGATAGCTGTCGTTCTTGCGGTTGAAGTCGACAATCTTGTTGCGGATGTCCCAGTTGAGGTACTGGGTGGCGAGGGTGATTTCCTCTTTGTGCGGCACGGAGTCGTAGGGCACGAGCTTGACGGTGGCGAGGCTGACCTCAGACTTATCGCTCGTGTGGTCATAGTAATTCAACACGGTGACGACGCTGCCGTCCTCGCGCACGAGGAGATTGGACACGGAGTCGCCGTTGATGTCGCAGTTGATCCAGTTGAAAAGCTTGTCGGAGGTGTACTCCTTGCCGTCGTCGCTGAATTTGAGGCCGTAGAAATTCGAGCCGCTGGTGTAATAGGCGTCATAGTCGCCGCCCTTGGACTCGGTGATGCTGTAAGCCTCGTTGGGAATGGGCAGGGAGTCGCCGTAGGACATGGTGGCCGTGTCGATGACGCGCAGCTCCATGCCGTTTGCGCCGTAGGTCGTGCCGACGATGCGGCCGTCTTTCAGGCGGGAGACGGAGTCAATCCAGGTTTCGCCCGTGTCGTCGCTGATGCGGCCGACGATGCTGCCGTCGGTCGAGATGGCATAAACTCTGCCGTCGCCGCCGAGGATAACGTTGTTGTTTTCATCGACGATGTTGGAGCCTGCGTAGATATACTCCTCATCGCCGAGCTGAATGCGCGCGGAGGACAGCTCCGCGCCGTCGGGACTGAGGGTGCGGATGAAGTAATAGTTTTTGTAATTATAATAGTTATAATACTCGTCCGTATCTTTTATGACGTCCTCGGGGGCGGTGTTATAGGAGATATAGGCGGACTCGATGGCGATGAGGTTGCCGTCGTTGCCCATGGCGACGCCGTAAAGGTCAGAGCCGGTGTATTTCTCGCGCGCGGTGGCGGGGTCATAGCCATCGGGGATAAGCTCCGGGTCGGAGAGGATGACATCGGAGTTGACGGATTTATACTCGGTCAGCTCTTCGTAATTGCCGTCAAAGTCGACGAAGAACAGCTTGCTGCCGTAAATGTCAAGCTGACCCTCGTATTCGAGAACCTCGCCCTCTTCAAGCTCGCGCTCGCCGACCTTTTCATAGCTGACGGCGTAAAACCCGTCGTCGGTGAAAAGGCGGGGGTTGAGGGTGCGCTCGCTGTCGGTCAGGAGCGTTTTGAACTCGGTGTTGTAGATATACGCCGGGGTCTCTTCCTTGCTCTCGTCGGTCTTGGCGGCGGAGTCGCCG
>CAZUSM010000132.1:0-4741 GCA_964623675.1 uncultured Oscillospiraceae bacterium | reverse complement strand
TGCGCCGCTGCCAGCTCTCTCTGAGAGAGAGCCAAGGGGTGCGTGGCGGGACGCTTGGTGTTCTGATTGGACGTTGTTATATTTGCAGTGCGGTGCAAAAGCTCTACCGCGCCTTGCGGCGCGGCCTCATCAGTCAGCGGCTTTGCCGCTGACAGCTTCCCCGAGGGGAAGCCTTTGGCGCGTGGCGGGACGCTGGGTGTTCTGATTGGGATTGGTGCGGGACGAGGCGCGGTGGTGAGGGCTGACCGCGCCTTACGGCGCGGGCGATCCCTTCAGTCAGCCTGCGGCTGACAGCTTCCCTTGGTGCGCAAGGGAAGCCTTTGGCGCGTGGCGGGACGCTGGGTGTTCTGATTGGACGTTGTTATATTTGCAGTGCGGTGCAAAAGCTCTACCGCGCCTTGCGGCGCGGCCTCATCAGTCAGCGGCTTTGCCGCTGACAGCTTCCCCAGAGGGGAAGCCTTTGGCGCGTGAGTATTGCTTGGTGTTCTGTTTTTAGTGAGTTCGTGGGGCAAAACGTGCTTATTTGTACAATAGAAGTGCAGATTTGGGTTTGCGTCTTGGCTCCCCTTGGGCATCAAGGGGAGCTGGCTCGGCGCAGCCGAGACTGAGGGGATCGCCGCGTTTGTTTATGCAAACGCGCCGCGCCGCAAGGTGCGGAAATTGGGGCGGGGTGGGTTTTGCGCCGGGTATTCTGATTTGGAATAGGGCACATAAAAAACGGCGAAATTGACTATTATTTGCTCTTGGTTAACATAATCTGTTGTTTTTGTGTAAAAAGTTTTTAATTTTTTTGAAACTTTGACTAGGAATTTTGTAAGGAGTATGTTATAATATGCTTTGTATTGTGGATTAGTATGTGATAATGTAGGCATGTCGCGGTTAATTCGGCGGCGTGCGGAGTTTATAGCTTCTTTTAGGGAGGTCATAGATTATGAAGAAAATTCTTGTCATGGAAGACGAGGCCAACATCCGCAGTTTTGTGGTGATCAACCTGCGGAGGAGCGGCTATGAGCCGATTGAGGCCGAAAACGGCATGATGGCGCTGGAAAAGCTGAGAGTGAACCCGGATATCTGCATGGCGCTGCTGGATGTGATGCTGCCGGACATTGACGGATTTGAGGTTTGCCGCCGCATTCGCGCGACGGGGTCAAAGATGGGCATCATCATGCTGACGGCGAAAAGCCAGGAGATTGACAAGGTGACGGGGCTGATGACCGGCGCGGACGACTATGTGACCAAGCCCTTCTCCCCCGCGGAGCTCACCGCGCGCGTGGACGCGCTTATCCGCCGCCTCGGCATCGACGACGACGAAAAGGCCAGCACCGAAATCGAAAGCGGCCCGTTCCTTTTGAACACGCGCAACCGCACACTGGAGAAAAACGGCCAGCGGCTGAAGCTGACGCAGATTGAGTATTTGCTCATCAAGCTGTTCATGGAAAACCCCGGCAAGGCCATGAGCCGCGAGGACATTTTGACCGCCGTGTGGGGCAACGACTTCGCGGGCGAGCTGAAAACGGTGGACGTGAACATCCGCCGTCTGCGCATCAAAATCGAGGCCGACCCGACCGAGCCCGAATACCTCACCACCGTGTGGGGGTACGGGTACAAATGGGGGTACTGAGCGCGCGGCGCGACATCAAATAGGAGTTTGGGAAGTAAAGGTTAATGTTTAAGTCACTAAAGGGACAGCTTTTGGCCTCGTCCGTGGCCGCGATCGCGCTGCTGTTGCTGAGCATTTGGCTGATTACGCGCGGCTTTATCGGCTGGGGCGTGGCGATACTGTGCATTGTATGTGTTTATATAGTATTGGTGAACATTTGGTTTTGGCGGTGTGTGTCGAGGCCGATTGAAAATCTGACGGCGTTTGCCAAGCGCATTGCCGACGGCAGCTATGGCATTCAGCTTGAGGACAAATACGTCAACGAGCTGGGAAGTCTCACAAGCGAGATAAACGACATGTCGGAAAAGGTGGCCGTGGCGGAAAAGTCAAGGACGGAGTTCGTGTCGCAGGTGTCGCACGAGCTGAGGACGCCGCTAACCGCCATAACCGGCTGGGCGGAGACCATCGCATACGACCCGGCGGTGCAGGGCGATTCCCTGCGCGGGATAAACATAATTTCAAAAGAGGCCGAAAGGCTGACCGGCATGGTGGCGGAGCTGTTGGAGTTCACGCGGATTCAGGACGGGCGGTTCAATCTGCGCATTGAGCTGATTGACATCGCGGCAGAGCTGGAGGACGCGCTGTTCACCTACGGGGAGCTATTGAAGCAGGCGGGGCTGAAGGTGAATTACACCGAGCCGCCGACGGAAATCCCGCTCATACCCGGCGACCCGGAGCGGCTGAAGCAGGTGTTTTCAAACCTGTTGGACAACGCCTCGAAGCACGGCGGCGACGGCGACGCGGTGGACGTGGCGCTGTTGATGGACGCGGGGGGCGTGCACATCACGTTCCGCGACTATGGGCACGGCATACCCGACGGCGAGCTGCCGCACGTGAAAGAGAAATTTTACAAGGGCAGCTCGAAAAACCGCGGGACGGGCATCGGCCTTTCCGTGTGCGACGAGATTATAACGCGGCACAACGGCGAGCTGAAAATCGAAAACGCCGAGGGCGGCGGGTGCAGGGTGTCAATCACGCTGCCGCTGACGGCGAATTAAACGCAATTTAAGGACTGGGTTTTATGGCAAAAGACAAAAACTGCTCTTTCCGCACCTCAATCGGAGGTCAGGCCCTGATAGAGGGCATACTCATGCGCGGGCCGAAGAAACAGGCCATAGTCTGCCGCACGGCGGACGGGCTTGTGGAAAAGGTCGAGGAGCTGAAATTCATAAAGGACAAATACCCCATTCTCGGCTGGCCGTTCGTGCGCGGGTGCGCGACGTTCGTTTCTTCCCTTGTCAAGGGCATGCAGGCACTGATGTACTCGGCGGAGCTTGTGCCGCTGGAGGAGCAGGGCGAGCCGGACAAAATCGACGCGTGGATTGAGGCGCATTTTCCGGAGGACAAGGCGCAAAAGCTCATCATCGGCGTGGCCGTGGTGATGGGAATCGCGCTGTCACTGTTCCTGTTCATATTCCTGCCGGCGTTCACCGTGGGGCTTATCCCGGCGGTGAAGTCAAGCTATGTGGTTCGCAATCTGTCCGAGGGCGTGGTGCGCGTGGTGATATTGCTGATTTACATGAAGCTGTGTTGCCTCTCGCCGGACGTGAAGCGGCTGTTCGCCTATCACGGCGCTGAGCACAAGACGATATTCTGCTATGAGCACGGGAAAGAGCTGACCGTGGACAACGTGCGCCCGGAAAGCCGCTTTCACCCCCGCTGCGGGACGAGCTTTTTGCTGGTCGTGGTGGTGGTGAGCATTTTGGTCAACTCCGTGGTGCGCTCGTCGAACAGCTTTGTGCGCATGGCGTATCATCTGCTGCTGCTGCCTGTGGTGGTGGGGATAAGCTATGAAATCAACCGCTGGTGCGGGCTGCATGACAATTGGCTGTCCGCCGCGCTGTCCGCGCCGGGCAAGTGGCTGCAGCACATGACGACTTATGAACCCGACGACGGCATGATTGAATGCGCGATACGCGCGATGCAGCTTGTCATTCCCGACGACAAGGGCAGCGACGAGTGGGGCAAGTGAGAGGACAAAATGAAAACCTATAACGATATTTACCTTTCCGCGCGCAATCTCCTGCGGCAAAGCGGCATAGAGGCGTACAACCTCGAAGCCAAGCTCCTTGTGGCGGGGGCGGCGGGAAAGTCCGTCGAGCAGCTTTTGCGCGACATGAATCTATATGCCAGCAACAGGATTGAGGACGTCGTGACGGATTATGTGGCGCGGCGGCTTCGCGGCGAGCCGGTGGCGTACATCGTGGGATCGTGGGAATTCTACGGTCTGCCGATAATCACGACGCCGGACGTGCTCATACCGCGCATGGACACCGAGGTGCTCGTGGACACGGCCAAAGAGCTTTTGACCGGCAAAAAAATGGACGCGCGCATTCTCGACCTTTGTTGCGGCAGCGGGTGCATCACCTGCGCCGTGGCGAGCGAGCTGCCCGCGACGCGCTTTGTGTCGGTTGACATCAGCGCAAACGCGCTGGAGATTTGCCGCCGCAACCTCGCGGCGCTGAAGCTGTCGCCGCGAGTTATCTGCATGCAGTCGGATGCGCTGTCGTCCGCGCCGATGGGCATAGGCGATTTCGACATGATAATCTCGAACCCGCCTTATATCCCGTCGGAGGAGGTCAAGACGCTGGACGCGTCGGTGAAGGACTTCGAGCCGGTGTGGGCGCTTGACGGCGGCGAGGACGGATTGAAGTTTTACAAGGCGATAATAAAGTATTGGAAGTCTCTGCTGCGCCAAGGCGGGTATCTCCTGTTCGAGGTGGGCGAGGGGCAGGCCGAGGCCGTGCGCGAAATGCTGCAGGCCGCCGGGTTTACATACACGGACACAAGACGGGATACGCTCGGCATCGACCGGGTCGTGTTCGGCAGAATATAAGCAGGAGGATATTATAATGGCAGAAAAGAAAAAAGTCCCCGCAATAGTAGCTCCGGCAAGCTCCGACAGAAAAAAGGCACTTGAAACCGCAATTGCGAAAATTGAAAAGGATTACGGCAAGGGCACTATCATGCGCCTAGGTGACGACATTTCCATCAATGTGGAGTCGTTTTCGACCGGGTCGCTGTCGCTTGACCTTGCGCTCGGCATCGGCGGTCTGCCGCGCGGGCGCATAATCGAGATAT
>CAZUSM010000131.1:0-4776 GCA_964623675.1 uncultured Oscillospiraceae bacterium | reverse complement strand
CCACGGCACACGCCGAGATTGAGGCCGTGCGTCAGGCGTGTGCGCGCCTTGGCACGTGGCGGCTGGACGACTGCACAATGTACGTCACGCTCGAACCCTGCCCGATGTGCACGGGCGCGATAATCATGGCGCGCATACCGAGGCTTGTTTATGGCGCGCGCGAGCCGATGACCGGGTCTGTCGGCAGTGTGATTGACCTGTTCTTTGAGCGCTACGGCCACTCGCCCACGGTTTACGCGGGCGTCCTCGCCGAGGAAAGCAGCGCACTTTTGCGTGAGTTTTTCAAGGATAAACGTTGAATTATAGCAAAAAATGAGCCGAAAGGCTCATTTTTTGTTAGAATCTTATAACGTTCCCGCCCAGCAATTCAAGATATTCCTCTTTGCAGGTGAGGAAGATGACCTGATGGTGCTCGGCGCAGTTGCGGATGAGCGCCGAGGCGCGTTTTGTGCGCTCGTCATCCATGTCGGTGAAGGGATCGTCAAAGACGATGAGCCCGCCGCCATCAGGGAAAAGGTGGTCGAGCACCGCGAGACGAAACGCGAGGGAGACGCTGTCCTTCGTGCCCTCGGAGAGCTTGCCGTAGTCAATCAGGCGCTCGGCGCTGTATATGCTCATGCTCAGTTTGTCCGGCTCGGCAAACTCGCTCGACACACGGCCGCCGGTCAAATCCGCGAGGTTCGCGGCAAAGGCGTCGGCCAGCCCCTGCATGGGATTGGCGCGCACGGTCTCCTTTTGCGCCTTGAAAACCTCCGCAATGTGCAGCCAGTGGTGCAACAGCGAGCGCTGCTCGGCAAACTCCCGCGCGGCCTTTTCGGCGTCCTCCGTCGGGTCGCCGGGGCGGTCTTCTTTATAGCTTTCCAGCCGCTCGACGGCGGCGGTTTTGGCCGTCAGCGCCGCCTCACGGCGGCGGCGCGAGGCTTTCACCTCGCCCTGCAAATATTCAAGCTGCGCCGCGACGTCGCTAATGCCCAAGTATTCAAGCGGGATGTCCTCCGCGTCACCGGCGGCATCGCGCGCCTTTTTCAGCTCCGTCTCCAGCGCTGCGGCCTTGGCGCGCAGCGCATCAAGGCCACCGTACTCCGCCGCGTAGCCGTCAATGAGCGTCTCCGCCTTGGTGATGGACGCGTCCAGCCCCGCGCCGCGGCAAAGCGCGGCGATGTCGCGCTCAATCTCCGCGATGGGGCGGGTGGGTGCGTCCGCCGCCTCGGCGGCGGATGCAAGCGCGCCGAACTCAACCCCGCCGAGGCTGAGCGCGAGGCGCGCCTCGGCATTTGCGCGCGCGTTTTTCGCGTCTGTGACGGTCTTGGCGAGGGCTTCGAGCGCGTCCGCGCTCGAAACGTCGTACTTCGTGAGCACGGCCTCGGCGGCGGTTTTGTGCCGCGCGATGTCCGCCTCTATGGCGGCTACGTCCACGTTCGCCGGGGCGAGCTGCAGCTCCATCACGCCCGGCACGGTGATTTTGACGGCCTCGGCCAGCGTGGCCGAGCCGTCAGTGACGGCAAGCTCCTCGCCTGTGCGCAGGGAGGTGATTTTCACCTCGTGCCCGCCGAGCATGTCAACGGCGGCGGTTATGTTCATGCCGCAAAGGGCGTTTTCCAGGCGCGCGACGGCGCGCTGCGCGGCCTTTACGCGCGCAAGCTCCTCCCCCGTGGGGCACTCGGCGCTCGCCGCGCCCGCGTCGAGCGCGGCAATCTCGTCTATTATCCCCTTGGCGAGCGCGTATTTGTCGCTCAGCTCGCGGGCTTGTTTTTCTTTTTGCAGTGCCTTGGCTGTTTCGAGCCGCGCGGCGAGGCGCGGCCAATTCTCCGCAACCTCCGCCAGCTTTGAAAGCTCTCGCTTGAGGCGCAAAACCGTGCTGCCAAGCTCGGCGCGCAGGGTCAGGCGGCTTGAATACGCCGTGAAGCGCTCGCACTCTGCCTCGGCGGCAAGGGCGGCCTTGTCCGCCTCGCCGAACACCGCGGCGGCGCGGTCGGCCTCTGCCTCCAGCTCGGAGATGCGGTCGAGGACGGCCTGCTTGTCTTCCATATTATAATAAGCGCGCAATATCTCGCCGAGGCTGTTGCTCCAGCGCGTGCCGCGCCGGACTGGGGCGTCGCGCTCAAAATCCCAGTGCGCCCCGGCGATTTCGCTGATCTTGGCGTTTATCGCCTGCTCAATCGCGTCCACAGACACGCCGTCGCTGGCCGCAAAGGCCTGAGACACGGCGTCGGTGAGCTGCTGCTTGCCGTCGGTTTTCTTCGTCGCGTCCAAAAGCGCCTTCAGCGCCTCGTCGGTGTTGCGCTGAGAGGACAAAAGCAGCTCATTGTAAACCCCCTCGCCGTAGCCGAGCGCGGCCTTCACCAGCGCGTCGACCGTTTCGCCGTCGCGAATGACGGCGTCCGGCGTGGACAGGGTGCAGCGCGCGTCGCCGCCCCACTCCTTCGAGAGAATGTAGCTCTCCCCGCCCGATTCAAAGCTGACCTTGCCGTCGGCAAAGTCGCCCGCAATGCCGCCCTTTTTGGCGGCGGGGAAATACAGCTCGAAAAAGTCCTTGTCGCTCCGGCGGTTTAACTTGGCATTTTGGAACAGGGTGCGCGAAATGAGGTTGACGAGGGTGCTTTTGCCGCTTTCGTTCTTGCCGCAAACCACGTTCAGCCCGTCGGAAAACGCGACGGACTTGTCGCGTGCCCCGGCAAACTGCGTGCATGAAACGCTTTTCAGCTTCATCTCATTTCCCCTCCTTGAGCGCCTTGAGCAGCTCATAAGCCAGCTGCGCCTCTTTCGGCTCGTCCATCAGCGCGTTCAGCAGCCCCGCCGAGAACGACGTCTCCACGAACTCGGATTCTATCATCTTTTTTGAAATAATCTTGCTCAGCGCGTAATCGTTGTATGTGCCCTCGACAAAGCGCGCGAGCGCGGCGTCGATTATCGCGGCGCGGTTTTCGTGCTCCTCGGCGGAGACCGCACCCATGATGATGACGTCCACCGCGCTTTCATCGCCGATGTCGGCAAGGGCGCGCGTCAGCGCCGTCTCCAAGCCCTCGCCCGATATTTTCACCTCGCGCCGATAAAACCGCAGGTTGCCGGACACGAGCTTTTTCGCGCGCACTTTTTTGCCCGCGTCAAGCTCGATGATGAAGCACTGCCCCTCGGTGTTGCAGTTGACGTCGGTCTGCACATGCGTGCCGGGGTTGAATATTCTGCCGTGCTCGCCGGGCGTCTGGGTGAGACTTCGCGGGAAAGGCACGTGCGTGTGCCCGATGAGCCACGCGTCCACCCCGATGCTTTCAAGCTCGCGCCGGGTCATGATGAAATAGCGCCCCTCGCTGTCGATGGTCTCGCCCTCGACGGCGCCGTGGGCGAGGCCGATGTGGTAAGCGCCGTCCGGCGGAATCTGCGCGGCCTTTATCCAGCCGAGGTTGTTCTCGCCCGGCGCGGAGTGGTGCGCGGTGCACAGCGCGGGGTACAGCACCGCGCGCTCGCCGTTCAGCTCAAGCTCATACGGGCGAAACTCCGAGAGCAGCATGATGTTGTCATGCTCGCGCATGAGGTCTTTGAAATACTGCCATAGCTTGACGTCGGCGTCGTAATAATCATGGTTTCCGGGCAGGACGGCCACCGTGCCGCGAAAGGCGGACAGCTTGTCCAGCAGCGCCTTCATCGTCGCCTTGGCGATGCCGTAGGTGTTCTCGAACAGATCCCCCGTGATGACGAACAGCGCACAGCCCTCGCGGTTGGCGTCGGCCACCATGCCGTCAAACGCCTCAATGCGCCGCGCGGCAAGCTCATTGCCCTTTTCATGGCTTGCGTATTTCAGCCCGATGTGGTTGTCCCCGGTCACAAATATTTTCAGCATATCCACCCCACCCCCGGCGCCATCGCCGGTGTTTTCGTTTTGCCCAGTTTATCATATTTTTGGTGTAAAAACAACAATTCGCGTTTTATGCTCATCCCCCCCTTTTTTTGCGCAAATTAGGCTTCCGTGTCCTTGCTCTGCGAACAGGCGCGTGCAATGATACGCACAGCTTGATTATCATCACTCTTTTGAGGAGAATGAAATGGAGAACAAAGAGAAAAAAGGGCTTAATATCAGCGCGAAGAGCTTCATCACGGCCATTGCCGTGATATTCGTGCTCATGGTGGCGACATACGCGCTCACGTTTATCATCTCCGGTGGGGAATATGCGCGCATCACGGACGCCGCCGGTAACACCGTCATCGATACCGAGGCGGGCTTTGAGTTCGTCGAGGGCGGAATCGGCTTTTTCAAGTGGCTTTTCTCCCCGGTGCTGCTCATCAGCCTCGGCTTCGCGGGCGTGAGCTACGGCGAATACGCAAAGTGGTCGTGGAAGTTCCAGACGCTCAACCTCGTGCTGACAAGCGCGATTCTCCTCTTCGGCCTCGCCGTGGGGTACTGCTGATATGAAAAGCACTGTCGTGAACGTTCACGGCAGTGCTCTTTTGTTGTCGCTTATGCGGCGTTTTCGGGGTGGATTATGTATTGCAGGCTGTACATCTCGGCCATCATGGCGTCGGCGCGCTCGACGGGGATGACGTCGTAATTGATCATCCTTTGCAGAACCACCGTCATGCGCCGCGTGGCGAGATAGGGGCTGTTGTCGGGGGAGTAGATGGACGGGGCGTTCGGAAGCCCGGCGAGGAACACAGCCTCGAAGTCCGTCATCTCCGAGATGGGCACTTCAAAATAACCGTTGCAGGCGTTGAACACGCCGTAATACCCGCTGCCGAAGTAGATGGAGTTGACGTACATCTCGAAAATCTCGTCCTTGGTGT
>CAZUSM010000130.1:0-4780 GCA_964623675.1 uncultured Oscillospiraceae bacterium | reverse complement strand
TAGCATAAGCTTTTCTTACATTGTTCAATTTTCAAGGTACATTTCCACGCTGCCCAGCCTCTCGGCGACAGCTTATTTACTATACCACAGTGGTTTCCGTTTGTCAAGCACTTTTTTCAGATTTTTTTGAATTTCTTTTCTCAAATCTTTTCGGTGCTCAGGGAGACTTGTGTGCTCTCAGAAGCGAGCTTGCCTAATATACCACCGAAATCACCCTTTGTCAACAACTTTTTTCGCTTTTTTCAAATATTTTTTTGACTTTTTCGTTTTGCGCTACATCTTGTGTTTCCGCCCCCATTTCACCCCTACATGCGCGCGAATGCATGATCCGCGCCGCGCGGGAAATACTATCCGACATGTTATATTCCGATTTCAACGCGCGGCGCTGCCACGCGAAACCCAAAACCGAATACGACGCCCCGCTCACCGCCCGCGCCCTTCGGGACGCTTTCGCCACCTGCGCCGACTTTGAGACGCGGGAGCTGGCGTTCGGGCTGGAGAAGAACGTGCGGGTGACGGTGTGCTGGCTGGACGGCATCGTGGCCGCCTCCGAGGTGTCGGAGGCGATAATCCGCCCGCTGACCCAGGCCGCGCGCGCCCAGGCGGCCAAGACCGAGGAGCAGGCGCTTTATGCCGTGCTGCACGGCGCGGTGTACAGCTGCTCGGTCGAGGAGTGCACCGAGACGGACAAGGCCGTCGCCGCGCTGACGCACGGATGCTGCGCGGTGGTGTTCGACGCGGCGGAGACGGCGCTGTGCTTCGAGGTGCGCTCGGACAAGGCGCGCGCCGTGGCCGAGCCGACTCTGGAAAAGGCGCTCAAAGGCGCGAAGGACTCTTTCGTGGAGACTCTGCGCGTCAACACCGCGCTCGTCCGGCGGCGCATCGCCACGCCGAGGCTGAAGCTGGTGGAGAGCACCGTCGGCCGCAAGAGCGCGACGACGGTGGCGATAATGTTCGTGGACGGCGTGGCCGCGCCGGAGACGGTGGCCGAGCTTGCCGCGCGGCTGGACAAGCTCGATATCGACGCGCTCCTCGCCGTGGGCATACTCGAAGAGGCCATCACCGACGCGCCCGGCTCGCCCTTCCCGCAGCTGGCGCACACCGAGCGGCCTGATCGCTTCGCGATGTACCTGATGGACGGGCGGGTGGGGCTGCTGGTGGACGGGATACCGGTTGGGCTTATCCTGCCGGTGACTTTCGCGGAGTTCATGAAGGTGACAAGCGACACGACGTCGCATTATCTCGTGGCCTCCGCCGTGGCGGTGCTGCGGTATTTTTCGCTGGCGCTGTCGGCGCTGCTGCCGGCGCTGTACGTGGCCATTGCGATGTATCATCAGGAGATGATCCCCGCGCGGCTGCTGCTGTCGATAATCGAGGCCAAGCGCAACGTGCCGTTTTCCACGGCGCTGGAGGTCATCGGCATGCTGGTGGCGTTCACGCTGCTGCAAGAGGCGGGTCTGCGCCTGCCGAACCCCATCGGCGACACGGTGTCGATAATCGGCGCGCTCATCGTCGGGCAGTCGGCGGTGGAGGCGCGCGTGGTGTCGCCCATCGCGATTATCGTGGTGGCGCTGTCGGGCATCGCGGGGTACACCCTGCCCAGCCAAGACCTCGGCTCAGCCGTGCGGCTGGTGCGCTTCGGGCTGGTGCTGGCGGCGGTGGCGGCGGGGCTGTTCGGCGTGGCGGCGGTGAGCGCGCTGGTGATATTCTCCCTCGCGCGCATTGACTCCTTCGGCGTCAATTACACCGCCCCGCTCAGCGACGGTCTGCCCGGCGGGTTCATCAAGCTGTTTTGGCGCAAACCCAAGCGGCTGGACAAATACCGAGACCCTCTTTTGAACACACCCGACAGGAGGCGACAGCGATGAAGCGACTAGTCGCGGCCGGCGTGGCCGTGGCCGCCGCGCTCAACTTGGCCGCGTGCGGAACTCTGCGCGCAAACTACCGCGAGATGGAGGAGCTGCTCGTGCTGCAAACGCTGGGCGTGGACAGCGCCGAGGGCGGCGGGACGGTGCTGTCCCTCGCCTCCTCCGCCGCGAGCGGAAAGTCCGCCGCGCCCGTGCGCATGCGCCTGACCGGGGCGACGGTGGCCTCGGCGGTGGAGCGCGCACAGAATTATTCGTTCGAGGAGACCCTTTTCGTGTCCCACGCGGACGCCGTGGTACTGGGCGAGGCTTATGCCGCCGCCGGGGTGGCGGACTGCGTCGACTATATCACCCAATCCCCCCGCCTGCGCATTGACATACCTATTTATATAGTAAGGGGCGCGACGGCGGAGGAGGCCGTGCTCAACGTCGGCGACGGCGAGGCCGGGATAAGCGAGATTCTGCGCGGGGTGCGCGAATACTACAACACGCGCGCCCGCGACAGCGTGTTCACCGTCGCCGACCTCACGCGCGACACCCTGCGCCACGGCAGCGCGCTGGTGTGCGCGTTGGAGCTGATGCCCTCCGACCGCCATGCCCCCGACGCGTCCGCCGCCGATTCCGGCGGCGGATCGCCCGACTCCGGCAACAGCGGCGGTGCGTCCTCCGCGTCGCAGGGCGACGCGGAGGACGCCGGAGCTGTCGCCGCCCGCGGCGGCGACAGCTCCGCGCCGCGTTTGACTGCGGTGGCGGCGGGGTACGCGGTGATGCGGGAGATGAGGCTGTGCGGGTATATCTCGGCGGAGGATTCGCTCGGCATCGGCTTTCTGCGCGGCAATGTTGGGCAGAGCGACGTGACTGTCACAGGTAGGCGCGGCGAGTCCGTCACGCTGGAGATAAACGACGGGGAGTGCGACATTGTGCCGCGCTTTGCAAGCGACGGCAGTCTCAGCCGCGTCGACATCGCCGCGCGCGTCAACGCCACGGTGCTTCAGGCCGACGGCTCGGCGGATTTCGCCGACGGGGCGTATATCGACTATCTCACGGCGCAGCTTGAATCCGTCGTGTCCGAGCGGATTGGGCGGGTGCTTCGGCTTGCGCGGGGGTTGAAGGCCGACTTTGTCGGCCTCGGCGCGGCGGTGGAGCGCGCCGCCCCCGCCGCATATTCGCACCCCGCGCCGTTTTATGAGCTTTTGCCCACGCTGGAGCTGCGCGTGAGCGTCAACGGGCGGATTATCCATTCAAACGGCACGCGCCAAACCGTGCAATCGGAGGAGTTGAACGCATGAAAACCGATTACGGCTTCACCCGGCGACAGCTTTTTGCGCTGTGCACGGTGTTTTTCCTCTCTCCGGCGCTCAGGCTCGTGCCAGGGTTTGCTTCGCGCACGGCGGGGCGCGCAGCATGGCTGACCCCGCTGGTGGCCGCGCCGTTTGTGTGTCTTTATGCCGCGTTCATCGCCGCGTTCATCGCGCTGCGGCAGGACGGCGAGGCCGCGCCGGAGCTGATACTCCGCGCGCTGGGTGCGCGCGCGGGGCGGGCGGCGCTCATCGGCTTTGCCGGGTGGTTCACGCTGTACGGCGCGTTCACCCTGCGCGCCGGGGCGGAGCGGATAATCTCCACCATGTACCCCGAAAGCGGCACTGCGTTTTTCATCGTCACGCTCGGCGCGATGTCCTCGGTCGCGGCGTCGGACACCCCGCGCACTCTTGTGCGCGCGGCGAACATCTTTCTCGCGGCAGTGCTGGGGGTACTGGCAATCGTGGTAGTGTTCGCGTTTTCCTCGATAAGCGCGGCGAACCTCGTCCCCGTGCGCGCCTCGGACTTACCGCTCGCGCTGATAGGCGGCGCGGCCATGCTTAACGTGGCCACGGTGCCGCTGTATGCGGCGTGTTTCCTCTCGCCGCTGTGCCGCAAGGCCGGCGGCGAGAGGGGGGCGGGGGTGCTTTGGGCGCTGGGGGCGTCGGCGCTGATGTGCGCGCTGCTCACGGCGACGGTGGGCGCGTTCGGCGCGGAGCTGACGGCGCGCCTGACGCATCCGTTTTTCTCGCTGGTGAAGAACCTGCGCTTTTTCGACACGCTGGAGCGGGTCGAGGCGTTCGTGGTGTCGCTGTGGGTGTTCACGGATTTCGCGGTGGTGTCGGTGTGCTTCATCGCCGCGCAGCATTCACTGCGCCTTGCCCTGGGGCGGTACGCGCCGCCCTCGGCGCGTCCGCTGTTCGATTTGCGGTCGGGGCGGTATCTCACGTGGCTGGTCGCGGCGGCGGCCACGGCGCTCGCGCTCGTCCTTGCGCCCGAAAGCAGCACCCTTGAGCACTGGTCGCGCGCGGTCATCCCCCTCCTCAACGCCGCCGTCGCGTTTGGGGTTCTACCTATTATATATATTGTAGGGAGAGTGAGAAAAAGGCTGTAGCACAAGGGATGTGCTACGGCCTTTTTGCGTTGCTTTATGTAATTATTTGTGCTATCATGTCCTTAGGCGCTTTGCGCCGGGGTACTGCCAATAACGGTAGGCGTTTAGTCCCTCGTTTTGTATATTATCTATCGACGGGGGCAACTTCTTTGCCCCCGATTACTTAATTGGGGGAATGCCTCGTGAATACGAACGAAGTGTTACAGCTTTGCCTCGTCCTCATCGGGATGTGTAACCTGTTTTTACAGATTTACTATAAAAAGAAGTAATCGCCGCACCCTCTCAAAAGTTGACGATTACTTCTAACACTTTTCCGAGGGACTGACCGTCTATCGGCAGTACCTTTTTTCTATACTCATTATACCCCCCGCCCCGTCTTTTGTCAAGCGCAGGGCGGGCGTCTTGCCTTTCGCGCCGATTTCGCCCCCGCGCGCGTGTTTGCCCTTCGGGCAAACAACCTCACGCCCCCATACACCGCACGGTCACGCGGTTGGCGCCGCCG
>CAZUSM010000129.1:0-4814 GCA_964623675.1 uncultured Oscillospiraceae bacterium | reverse complement strand
GTGCCGTCGTCACACTCGATGGCCGCGCCCACGGAAAAGCGGGAATACGGAACGTAGGCGTTTATGGACGCCTTTTTTGCCATTGACATAAGCTCTCTGTCAGTCATAGTACTTACCCTTTCTACTTATATAAATAATCAAATAATAGCTCCGATTGTTAATAACGCACTGAGAATCAGCCCTCGACGAACTCCCAGTTGACGAAGTTGTAAAGCGGGTTGCCGTAATTGGCGTCAATGCCCTTAACGACGCCGCGATGGCAGATGATCTGCTGTTTTTCAAAGCCGATGGGGATGAGCATGGCGTTGAGGCTGACAAGGTCGGCGAGATTGCGATAGGCCGAGGCGCGCTCCATGTCACCGGCGGCGAGATAGGCGTTTATGTACTGCTCATAGCTGATATCGGCGGAGTTGGAATAGTTGAGGTTGCTGTTTTCGTTGTCCTCTGTGCGAACCTGCAAAAGCTCGGTGAGGTCAAAGTTGTTGCGGAGATGCACCTCGCCATAATAAAGGTCGTAATCCCCCTCCTCGATGGCGGTGAGATAATCGTCCCAGCTCAGCTCGCGGACGTTGACGGTGATGCCGAGAGTCTCCATGTCCTCGGCGAAGCGGCGGGCGACGCCGGTTTTGACGGAGCTGTCGGAGCAGACGACGAAGGACAGCTCGATTTTTTGCGGCGTGCCGGACATATACTCCAGCTTTCCGTCCTCGTCATAGTCCTTGATGCCGGCGTTTTCCAAAACGGCGACGCAGGTGGCCATGTCATAAGCGAGGGTGTTGGCAAGCTCGGTGGGGTAAATGTCACAGGTGGGGTACATGGCCACGGGCGAGGCCACGCCGTTGCCGCCCAAAAGCTCGACCATGGCCTCGCGGTCAAAGGCGAAGTTGAGGGCATAGCGGAAGTTGCTGTACCTGCCCAGGGTGCCGGCCTCGTTGACGACGACATAGTGCATGTTGGTGGTGGCGTAGGTGTGAATCTCGTTGCGGCTGGCGTAACCGAGGTTGGTGTAGCTGGAGGGGTCATTGATGACGACGTCGATGAGCGAGGACTCGAACGCGTCAAGCGCACTTTCGGCGTCGGTATATTCCTTTATGTATATCTTGTCAAGGGGGTGGGTGAGGTTTTCATCGTGCGTGACCTGGACACCGACCTCGTCGCTGTCATCGTTTTTTTCAAGCTCGATGGGGTAGCCGATATAGCCGTCGTATGCCAAAAGCTCGGTGTGATCCTCATTGTACATATATGGGCCGCTGCCCATGGGGTAATCGTCGCCGTAAGTGCCGTATTTGACGACCGGGATGTTCAAGAGCTTTGGCAGCTGGGAGTCGCCGATGCCGAGGGTGACATAGAGCGTGTATTCCTCATACGACGCGCCCTGATAGCTGGCAAAGCGCCCTTTGAAGCGGTCGGCGGTGACGGCGCGGTCAAGCGAATAGCGCAAATCCTTGCCGGTGACGGGCGTGCCGTCGTGGAAGGTGTGGCCTTGGTCGATTTTGAACGTCCAGAACGTGTAATCCTCATTGGCCGACCAGTCGATGATGAGGTTTTTGACGACGTTGAAATTGTTGTCAAGCTCGACCATGTTTTCATAGACGAGCGAGCAGATAAGCTGGTTGGAGCGGTTTGTGGCGATGATGGGGTTAAAGGAGCGGGAGGAATTGGAGTTGAGGGAGAACACCTCGTCCTCCGCCGCGGCGCGCTCAACGTCCTTGCCGCCGGTGGATTCGGCGATGTTGTCATAGGTGAGGCGCTCGGCGCGCTGGGAACAGCCCGCGCAACCAAGCAGCAGGCAAAGCGCGAACGCGGCGCACAGGATTCTTTTTATCTTTGTCATAATCGCGCTCCTTTTCATTCAAGCACTATCGCCGCCGCGAGACTGCCACGGCCGAGGCCGCGGCGGGAGGTGTAGCGGTGAGACCAATATTTATCGTGCAGGCAGACGGTGCACTCGCCGGAGGCGTCGATGTTCTCCGGCTTCAAGCCGAGCTGGATAAGGCGGCGGGAGTTGGCCGCGCGCAAGTCGACGAGGGTTTTGCCGTCGGGGCGGCGGTCAAAAAGGCCGTCGGCGTCGCCGGAGAGGTATTTTTCCACGGCGGCGGGGACGTCATCATCCGTTTCAAAGCAGCAGCGGCCTATTGCCGCGCCCTGCGCGGCGTGAATGGTCGCGCGCGTTGCGCCGAGGGCGCACATTTTTTCAACCGTGACGCCCAAAATGTCCGCAACCGAGCTGCGCCAGCCGCAGTGCACCGCCGCGATGACGCCGTGCTCCGCGTCGCACAAGAGCGCGGGGACGCAGTCGGCGGTGAAGCAGAATATGGGCAGGCCGCGCTCGGTGGTGATGATGCCGTCGGCATCATAAGGGGTGCGCGTGCCGAGGACGTGTTTGTCCGCGCTCGTGACGACGCGCACGGCATTGCCGTGCACCTGGCGCGTCACGGCGCAGTCGTTCGCGCCCGCGCCCATCAGCGCGGCGACGCGGCGGAAGTTTTCCTCGACGTTCTCTTGAGGGTCTCCCCTGCCCGAACCGAGGTTGAGCGAGGCGAAGTCGCCCGCGCTGACGCCGCCATAGCGCGTGGTGAACGCATGGCGCGCGGGAATGACGGACGAGATCATATATACAAGTCCGTTTTTGTCCTGTTGAGTAAATGCCATTGTATGCTCCCTATAATCACTCGTTGCGGCCGCAGCACTCCTTGTATTTCAAGCGGCGGCTGCCGTCGGGCTTCATCTTGCCGCAGGGGCAGGGGTCATTTCTGCCGGGCTTGGGCGCTTTCTTGACGGGCTTCTTTTTAAGCGACGCGTCCCCGCCGACGTTGGCGGAGGCGTTTTTGGCCACGGCCTTGCGCTCAATGGGCTGGGCAGTGCGGATTTGCACGGTGAAGAGACGGCGGACGGTTTCCTCGCGTATGCCGTGCACCATGCCCTCGAACATTTCAAAGCCCTCTTGCTTATACGCGTCAATGGGCTTGACAGAGCCGTACCCGCGCAGGCCGATGCCGCGCTTGAGCTCGCTCATGGCGTCGATGTGATCCATCCAGTATTCGTCCACGACGCGCAGCATGATGACGCGCTCGGCCTCGCGCATGACGGGCGCACCGTTCGGCGCGACGCCGAACGCCTTTTCGCGCGCGGCATAAACCGCCTCGGCAAGCGCCGTGATGCGCTCGGTCACCTTTTCGGGCGTGGCAGATCCGTTGAAGTCCTCGATTTTGATCTTGCCGTGGGGCAGGAACAGCTTTTCAAAGGGGGCGAGGGCGGCGTCGAGCATCGCCTGATTCTCCGCCGCCGTGCCGCCGAGGCCGTCAACGACCGTGCCGCTGACAAACTCGCGGATCATGCCGAGAATCTGCTCGTGAATGTCCTCGCCGTCGAGCACCTTGCGGCGCTCGCCATAGATGATGTTGCGCTGGCGGTTCATGACGTCGTCGTACTCCAAGACGCTCTTGCGCGTTTGGAAGTTGCGGCTTTCGACGGTTTTTTGCGACTGCTCGATGGCGTTGGAGAGCATTTTGTGGTCAAGGGGGGTGTCCTCGTCGACGTTGAGGGTCTCCATCATGCCCATGATGCGCTCAGAGCCGAAAAGGCGCATGATGTCATCGGTCAGGGCGAGGTAGAAGCGGCTTTCGCCGGGGTCGCCCTGGCGGCCGGCGCGGCCGCGGAGCTGGTTGTCAATGCGGCGGGATTCGTGGCGCTCCGTGCCGAGGATGAACAGCCCGCCGGCGGCGCGAACCTGCTCGGCCTCGGCATTGGTGACGGCCTTGTGCGCGGCAAGGCGCTCGGCAAAGAGCTTGCGCGCGGCGAGAATGTCTTCATTGTCCGTGTCGGCATAGCCGGTGGCCTCGGCGATGACGGCGTCATCGTATCCGGCCTTGCGGAGGTCGTTTTTGGCGAGGAATTCCGCATTGCCGCCGAGGACAATGTCCGTGCCGCGGCCGGCCATGTTGGTGGCGATGGTGACCGCGCCGAGCTTGCCGGCCTGGGCGACGATTTCGGCCTCTTTTTCGTGATATTTGGCGTTGAGCACCGTGTGGGGCACTCCGCGCCGCTTCAAGAGCGAGGAAATATACTCGCTTTTTTCAATGGACACCGTGCCGACGAGGACGGGCTGACCCTTTTCGTGGCAGGCAATGATCTGCTCGACGATGGCGCGGTTTTTTCCCTGCTCGTTTTTGTACACCACGTCGGGATTGTCGATGCGGATGACGGGCTTGTTGGTGGGGATTTCGATGATATCGAGCTTATAGATGGCCTCAAACTCTTCGCTTTCGGTGACGGCGGTGCCGGTCATGCCGGAGAGCTTGCCGTAGAGGCGGAAATAGTTTTGGAAAGTAATGGTGGCGAGGGTTTTGTTTTCTTTTTGCACGTCGACGTGCTCTTTGGCCTCAATGGCCTGATGCAGACCCTCGGAGTAGCGGCGGCCGAGCATGAGGCGGCCCGTGAACTCGTCGACGATGATTATCTCGCCGTCTTTGACGATGTAATCAATGTCGCGCTTCATGATGCCGTGGGCTTTGAGGGCTTGGTTGATATGGTGGGAGAGGGTGGCGTTTTCGATGTCAGCAAGATTTTCAAGGCCGAAAGCCGTCTCCGCCTTGGCGATGCCGCGCGCGGTGAGCGTGGCGGTTTTGGCCTTTTCATCGACAATGTAATCGGCGTCAATGTCCTCGCTCTCCTCTTCCTTTTCGTCGACAGTGGCATACACCAGCTTTTTCAGGCGGCGGACAAAATCGTCGGCCTGACGGTAAAGGTCGGTGCTCTCGTCGCCCTGGCCGGAGATGATGAGCGGGGTGCGCGCCTCGTCGATGAGGATGGAG
>CAZUSM010000128.1:0-4814 GCA_964623675.1 uncultured Oscillospiraceae bacterium | reverse complement strand
AGACCTTATCTGGAGGAAAGTGCGCGCTCAAGCCACACGGCGGCAACGTCGATGGCGAGATAAAGGCTGTCCTTCTCGCTCTTTTTGACCACGCGGTCTCTCGACTTTATCGACGGGTCGGTCAGCTGAAGCTGGACGGACACCTTCGTCGGCACGTCAAGGTCATTGACCTTTTTCGATTCGAGAATTTGCAGCATGACGATATATTTGTCCGCAAAGCTGCCGTAGTAGATGATGCTGTCTTTTCTTTGGAGGGGATGCCCCTTGTACTCCAATGTCTTTGCCATAATACGAACCTCCAGTATTGTAATCAAATTGTAACGCAATGCAATAAAATTGTCAACAGGAAATGCTTGGACAGGCCGCCGGAATGGCGTCAAATCAACCGAGATAAGTTGTGCCGCCCCAGCCGATGCCGCCCCAGTCGTCAGTGCCGGTGTTGCCCCAGTCGGGGGTGGAGTTGTCGTTGCCCCAGCCGTTGTCGGTCATCCACTGGTCGGCGATGGACGTGTCGTCATCCGTGCCCCAGCCGATGCCGTTGCCGAAATCGTCAGAGGGGTAGATGGTGTCCTGAATGCCGAAAATGCCGGTGTTTTCGCCGATATAGGGGTAGGTGAAGGATCTGTACTCCACGCCGTCGTGCAGCGGCTGCATCACCTTTTTCCAAAGCTGAGCCGCCGGGTTGCCGGAGACGTTGATGGTCGCGGGGGTGTCGAAGCCGGTCCAAACTGCGGCGACGTAGTACGGCGTCACGCCGCAGAACCAGCGGTCCTTATAATCGCCCGAAGTGCCGGTCTTGCCCGCCACGGGCACGCTGTACAGCCGCGCCTCCTTGCCCGTGCCGTTTTCAACGGCGTTTTGCATCATATAGGTCATGGTGTAGGCCGTGTTGGGCTTGAAGGCGGAGATGCTGGTGGGGGAGTTGTCGATGACGGTGTTGCCGTCAAAGTCCGTCACGAGGGAATAGGTGCGGCCGTATGTGAATATGCCGTCGTTTACGAACGCGCAGTAGGCCTGCGCCATTTCGCGCACGGTCACGCCGTTTGTCAGCTGGCCGAGCGCCATGGGCGCGTAGTTTGCGTCCGCCGGCACAAGGCTCGTGAAGCCCAGCTTCGTCGTGAGGTAGTTGTACGACGTCTGCGGGGACAGCTTATCCACAATCTGCGCCGCGACGGTGTTGAGCGAGTATTGCAGCGCCTGATAAATCGTGACCACGCCGTAATAGATGTTGCTGTCGTTCGCGGGGAACCAGTCCGTGCCGCTCAGGTGCATTCCGGCTTGGTCGTTGACGAGCGTCGTGGGGGTGATGAGCCCGGTGTCCACCGCCGGGCCGTAGGACGCCAACGGTTTTATAGACGAACCGGGAGAGCGATAAGTTCCCGTTGCACGGTTGAGCGGGAAGTTCGCGTCCTTCACGCCCACGCCGCCCGACAGGCCGAGAATCCGCCCGTCGTATGGGTTCATCACCACAATCGCGCTTTGAAGCTGTGAATTGCCGCCCGTGCGCGGAATGGCCGTCAGGTCGGTGTACACCGCGTCGATTGCCGACTGCACGCTCACGTCCAGACAGCAATAGATTTTGTATCCGCCGTTATACACAAGGTGCTGCGCCGTCTCGCGGCTGATGCCCTTGCGATCCATGAGGTCGCGTATGACGTCGCTTATCACAACCTCTTCATAATAGCTGTATACGCGCTGGGTGCTCTCCTGCTCTGCGCTGTGGATGAACACAAGCTCCTCGGCCACGGCGGCCTTGTACGTTTCATAGTCGATGTAGCCCTGCTCGTACATCTCGCGCAGTATGGTCTCTTGGCGCTCTTTGTTGTTCTGCTCGTTGTAGAAGGGGTCATAATACGTCGGCATGTTCGTGATGCCGACTATCGAGGCGCATTCGGCCAGCGAAAGATCCTTCACGTCCTTGCCGAAATAGGTCTGCGCCGCCGTCTGCACGCCCCAGCAGCCCTCGCCGAAATACACCGCGTTGAGATACCATTCTATTATTTCCTGCTTGTCATAGCGCTTTTCAAGCTCCAACGCGCCGAAAATCTCGGTCAGCTTGCGCTGAACCGTCACCTGGTCTTGGCCGGTCAGGTTTTTGATGAGCTGCTGGGTGATGGTCGAGCCGCCGTAGCTGTTTTGCATGGTGGCGAACATCTTGATGAACGCGCCCGACGTGCGATACCAGTCCACGCCCTTGTGGTCGTAAAAGCGCTTGTCCTCAATGGCGACGACGGCCTTTTCCATGTACCACGGAATGTCCGCATAGTCGACCCACACGCGGTTTTCCTTGCCGCTTAGAAGCCCCAACTCGCGCCATTCGCCGCCTGCGTCCTGATAATATATCGTGCTCGACTGGTTCAGCTTGAAGTCCTCCAGCGACAGGTCGAGGTTCGGCGTCAGGCAGGTTTTGACGTAATAGGCGAACACGCAGGCAAACAGCATGCCTGTTATCGCGAATATCAGCAAAATCGTGCCCACCGTTTTCAGCACCCCGCTCATCGCCGAGCTCACAAGCTCAACCGTCACGTCGGCCGCGCGCAGGGCGATGGGCTTCTTGCCCGGCTTTGCCTTGCGGCCTGCCTCTGCCTTGGGGTTGATATTGCCGGTGCGTTCGCTGCGCTCGCTCTGGCGCGGCGCGCCGCCGTCGGCGTTTACGCGCCCGGTGCTTCCGCTGCGGATGCGCCCGGTGCTGCTTTTTTTGTCGTTGTTGTTCATTGTCCGGCGGACACCTCCATGCCCCGGCGGCGCTCTGCCGCCCTTGGAAACCGCCAAGCCGTCACCCGGCTTGGGCATACTTACTCTAATTATACTAAAATAATATTATAGCACACATTGTCAACAAGCGGTAGAGCAAATGTAAATTTTCTTTTCGCGCTTTTGTCCTGCGTTTTTGCCGCTTGACCAATGTGTATATTTTCCCAAATATGAGAAATAATTATACCTGCACAAAACATTCAACGAGGTGGGGAAGATGAACGTGAAGCTCAGGGCGGCGGCACTCGGCGTGCTCGCGGCGGCGGCGCTGTGCGCCTCGCTCGGCGCGATGAAGAGCCTGCGCCCCGCCGCGCGCGATGCTCTCCCGGCGGAGATATACGCCCGCTATGCCGGGCGCGAGGAGGGCGCGGAGTATTTCATCAAGGGCTGTGACGGCTTTGTCGCGGTGTACAAGGGGGCAAAGGGGCGCGCGCCGGAGGCCGTCACGGCCATAGAGCTGGCGTCTCTGCGCTCGGCTGACCGCGCCATGATTGCCCGCGGCATACCCGTTTCCGACCGGCAGGAGCTTTTGGAGCTGCTGGAGGATTTGGGGTCATGACGAATTGGCTATTGATTTATCTCTTGTAATGGGTTAAAATAGAGGCATAACTTACCGGAGGTAAATGATATGAGCGAGGAATTCGGCAGCGATTTTGTCACCATAGTTGACGATGACGGTCAGGAGTTCGAGCTTGAAGTGCTCGACACCATGGATTATAACGGCGGTACGTTCACGGCCTTTCTCCCGGCGGATATGTCGGAGGATGACCCGGACTACGGCATGATAATCCTCCGCTCTCAGCTTGACGAAAACGGCGAGGAAATATACGAGTCCATCGACGATGAGGACGAGCTTAATGACGTCTATGAGCACTTCATGGTTCTCCTCTTTGACGACGAGGACGAGGAATAAGTTCCCTCATCGGGGCATATAGCTTATCATATAAGAAAACTCCTGCTGTGTGCGTGTAGCTTTTTTGAAAGCTTTACGACCCGTTAAACCCACATCTCTTATAAGGGATGCCGATTTGAATCTGCGGATTGCAGGCCTCCCGGCTCACGCCGGACGTTGGAAGCAGCGAAACAGAACTTAGGCGACCCACCTGCCCATTCGTGCAGGTTATAATCGGGTCGGCACGGCATTTGCGGGGGCCTTCCCGGCGAGAAATCGCCGGGAAGTTTTTTTATGCAGCTTTTACTTGTGTTTCAGCACCCGATGCGATATAATCAGTGTGATTTACTATTATTATTTGTCATTTCGGAGAGACTTCTTATGCTTTTTGCGAGTATGGAATTTCTGTTCCTCTTTTTCCCGATAACCTTGGGCGTGTGTTACGCGCTGCCGAAGGGCGCGCGCAACTATTGGCTGCTGCTGGCCAGCCTTTTCTTTTACGCTTGGGGTGAGCCGCGCTTTGTCCTCGTGATGATGGGGTCAATCGTGTTCAGCTATGTCATCGCGCTCTGCCTTGAGCGCCATGCACCGGGCACGCGCGCGAGAAAGGCGTATCTCATCATCGGCGTCGCGGTGAATATCGGCTTGCTTTTCGTGTTCAAATATCTCAATTTCGCCGTCAACACCCTGCACACCGTCGCCCCCTCCACCGGCGCGTTTATCCACAAAACTTATATCACCCTCCCGATAGGCATTTCATTTTTCACCTTCCAAACGATGAGCTATATCATCGACGTTTATCGCGGCATACCCGCCCAGCATAACATCGCCTATCTCGGCCTGTACATATCCTTCTTCCCTCAGCTCATCGCCGGCCCCATCGTGCGCTATACCACCGTTATGGACGAGATTATGTCCCGCCGCGCCACGCGCGCGGACTTTGTTCAAGGCGGCCTGCGCTTTTTCATCGGCCTTGCCAAGAAGATGCTGCTGGCCAACGTCTTGGCCGAGCTTGTCCATATTGCCTTCTCCGCCGAAAGCCTCAGCGTGAGCTTGGCGTGGCTCGGCGCGGTGGCTTATGCCCTGCAGCTTTATTTTGACTTCAGCGGCTATTCCGACATGGCCATCGGCATGGGGCGCATGTTCGGCTTCCACTTCCTCGAAAACT
>CAZUSM010000127.1:0-4834 GCA_964623675.1 uncultured Oscillospiraceae bacterium | reverse complement strand
GCTCTATGCCCTCGGCTTTCAGCTCGTCGCGGATGCGGTCGGCCTCGGCGAAGTTTTTGGCCTTTTTCGCGTCCTGACGGGCGCGGATTTTGGCCTCGACGGCTTCGTCTGCCTCGCCGGACTCGGATATCACCGTGAATTCACCGGCCTTGACCTGCTCGCGCTTGAGCTCCTCGCGGCGCTTGTCGGCCTTTTCGATGAGGTTGAGGCTCAGCACGCTGTCGAACAGCGCGATGGCCGCGAGCTTGGTGGCGTCGTTGGTTTTCGCTTTCAGCACGTCGTAAACCGCTGTGACGGCAAGGGACGTGTTCAGGTCGTTGTCCAGCGCGAAGCAGAATTTCTCTTTCAGCGCGTTCACTGCGGCCTCGTCGACCTCGCCCGGCTCGTTTGAAAGCGCGGCGAGCTTGTTGATGAGCTTGTTGAACGTGGTCTGCGCGTTGTCGAGGTTCTCCCACGAGAACACAAGCCCGTTGCGATAATGGCTTTGCAGGCAGAACAGGCGGTAGGCGAGGGGGTCATACCCTTTTTCCTCCAGCAGCGACACGGTCAAAAATTCGCCCTTGGACTTGCTCATCTTGCCGGTGGTGGTGTTGAGATGGTGCACGTGCATCCAGTAATTGCACCACTTGTGCCCGATGTACGACTCGCTTTGCGCGATTTCGTTGGTGTGGTGGGGGAAAGCGTTGTCAATGCCGCCGCAGTGGATGTCCAAATCCTCGCCCAGGTGCTTCATGGAAATGCCGGAGCACTCAATGTGCCAGCCGGGATAGCCCACGCCCCAAGGGGAGTCCCATTTCAGCGCCTGATCCTCGAACTTGGACTTGGTGAACCACAGCACGAAGTCATTCTTGTTGCGCTTGTTGGTGTCCTCGTCTACGCCCTCGCGCACGCCGACTGCGAGGTCTTCCTCGTTGAAATCGTTGAAAATATAATATTTTTCGAGCTTCGAGGTGTCAAAATACACATTTCCGCCCGCAAAATAGGCGTAACCGGTGTCCATCAGCTTGGAGATGATCTTGATATATTCGTCAATGCAGTTCGTCGCGGGCTCGACCACGTCGGGCGTCTTGATGTTCAGCTTTGCGCAGTCGGAGAAGAACGCATCGGTGTAAAACTTCGCAATCTCCATGACGGTTTTGTGCTCGCGCTGAGCGCCCTTGAGCATCTTGTCCTCGCCCTCGTCGGCGTCGGAGGTGAGATGGCCGACGTCCGTGATGTTCATCACGCGCTTGACGTTGTACCCGGCAAAGCGCAGGTATTTTTCCAGCACGTCCTCCATGATGTACGAGCGCAGGTTGCCGATGTGCGCGAAGTGATACACCGTCGGCCCGCAGGTGTACATCTTGACGATGTCCGGGTGATTGGGGACAAACTCCTCTTTCTTGCGTGTGGCAGAATTATAAAGCTTCATCGTTATGCCTCTCCCTTAATTGCCGCGTCAGTCGGCAGATTTGAACACGTCGCGATTGACGTAAAAATAATGAATGCCTGACCCCACCGTCGTCAGCAGTATCAGCACGGTGAATGTTATGTTAACCAATTCAACCTCGGAGAACAGCAGCATCGCCGACAGGCCGACCATGGTGCAGCCGGTTTTCAGCTTGCCGCTCCACGCGGCGGCGATGACGCGCCCTTGCTCCACGGCGATGAGGCGCAGCCCGGACACCGCAAACTCGCGGAACAGCACCGCTGCCACGCACCAGCCGGGCATCTGCCCGTTCTCGATGAAAAAGCACATGGCCGACAGCACCAGCATCTTGTCCGCCAGCGGATCCATGAACTTGCCGAAGCTGGACACTTGATTGTAGTGCCGCGCGATGTACCCGTCGGCCACGTCGGAAAGACAGGCGATTATATACACGGCAAGTGCGGGGTAGAGATACCCCGTGTATGCCAGCACCAAAAACACGGGAATGCACACAATGCGGAACATCGTGATTTTGTTTGCGGTTGTTTTCAACATTGCTTATACCTCCTCGCCGAAGAGTATTCCGTCCTCGGCGGCGTTTATTTTCACGTCGGTCATTTCGCCCTCGGCGGCGCGGCCGCCGAAGAACACCTGCCCGTCGATGTCGGGGGAGTCGGCGTAAGAGCGGCCGTACAGCATGCCGCTTTCCGCGTCGCGCCCCTCGCATATCACGCGTATCGTCTTGCCGACAAAGCCCGCGCAAAAATCGTCCATAATCCCGGCTTGAAGCTCCAAGATCAAGTCCGCGCGGCGCTGCGCCTCGTCAAAGTCGACATGCTCCATCTCCGCGGCGGGTGTGCCCTCCTCCGGCGAGAACGGGAACACGCCCACGCGCTCAATGCGCGCCTCGCGCAAGAATTCGCACAGCTCCTCAAATTCACTCTCGCCCTCGCCGGGGAGACCGGCGATGAGGCTCGTTCTCAGCACCAAGCCCGGAATGCGCTCGCGCAGAGTCTTGATGAGCGCGCGAATCTCCGCGCCCGTGCCGCGCCGATTCATGGCCTTGAGTATGCCGTCGTTTATGTGCTGAATCGGGATGTCGAGATACTTGACAATCTTGTCGTTCGCGGCAAGCTCGTCAATCAGCTCCTCGTCGAACTGGTCGGGGTAGAGATAGTGCAGTCTTATCCACTCCACGCCCTCGATTTTCGCAAGCTCGCGGCAGAGCGCGGCGAGTGAGCGCTTGCCGTACAAATCCGTGCCGTAGCGCGTGATGTCCTGCGCGATGACGATGAGCTCTTTCACGCCGCGCTCGGCAAGCTCGCGCGCCTCGTCCACGATGTCCTCCATCTTGCGCGAGCGGTAGCGCCCGCGAATGTACGGAATCGCGCAAAACGCGCAAAAGTTGTTGCACCCCTCTGCAATGCGCAGATACGCCCAGCCCGGCCCGGTGGACACCACGCGCGGAATCTCGTCAATCGGCGCGCTCTGGTCGCCGAAGCGGCGCAAGCGCCGCCCCTCGATGACCGCGTCTGCCGCCGCCACGATGTCGCCGAAGCTGCCCACGCCGAGCACGGCGTCAATCTCCGGCAGCTCCTCCGCGATGGAGTCCTTATAACGCTCGCTCAGACAGCCCGTCACGATTATCCCGCCGAGCTTTCCGGCCTTTTTCAGCTCCGCCATCTCCAAAATGGTGTCAATGGCCTCGCTTTTGGCCGCGTCGATGAACCCGCAGGTGTTCACGATGACGAGCGCCGCGCCCTCGGCCTCCGGCACGAGGGTGTACCCCGCTTCGCTCATCAGATAAAGCATTTGCTCGCTGTTGACCAAGTTCTTGGCACAGCCGAGAGAGACTAATGCAAAGCTTTTTTCCATGTTTTTTGTTTCAATCCTCGTATATTTCCGTTCTGCGCCTTTCCAGCGCGTCGCGAATGTCGTCCCAAGAGTAGCCCCGGCGCATAAGCGCCTGACTCACGCGCCTGACCTCGTCGCGGTCGTTCGTATCGCTTAGGCGCGAGGCGATGAACCTGTCGATTTTGCTCGTGTCCTCCGGCATGGCGTCCACCGCGCCGTCCCACAGCTCGCGCGATATCCCGCGCCGACTAAGCTCGGCGCGAACGCGCCCCGCGCCATAGCCCTTCGCGGCGTAATGCCGCGCCACGGCCTCGGCATAGCTTTCGTCGTTGATTAGCCCATGCTCCTCCAGCCAGTCGGCGCAATAGCGCGCGGTGTCCTCGTCCTCGCCCTTGTCGATCAGCTTTTTTTGAAGCTCGGCGTGTGAATATTGCCGCCGGGACAGCATTTCCACCGCGCGCTCGCGCGTGATGGCGCGCCTTGACGCGGTTTCCAGCGCCTCGACCTCGTCCTCGTCCAGCTCCCGCCCGGAGAACAGCCGCATGTCCGTCACGACGCCGAGCGTGGATTTTACATCCCGCCCGTCGTCAAGCTCCACGGTCATGCGCCCCGGCGAGGTCTGGCGTATTGCGATTATTGTCATCAATCCTCTTCAAAGTCCGCAGCGCTCACGTCCACGGCCTTTGCCGCGGCGAGCTTGGCCTCGCGCTGGGCGCGCGGGGAGAGCTTGTATGCGTTTTCACGCACCTGCTGCTCGACCTTGTCGCAGATTTCGGGGTTGGATTTGAGATATTCCTTCACCGCGTCGCGGCCCTGCATGCGCTGCCCCTCGACCGAGAACCATGCGCCGGCCTTGTCGATGATTTCAAGCTTCACTGCCATGTCCACGATTTCGCCGAGTTTGGAAATGCCCTCGCCGTACATGATGTCAAACTCCGCCTCGCGGAAGGGGGGCGCGACCTTGTTTTTCACGACCTTCGCGCGCGTGCGGTTGCCCACCATCTCGCCGTTTACCTTCAGCGTTTCGATGCGGCGCACGTCAATGCGCACGGATGCGTAATATTTCAGCGCAAGGCCGCCGGGCGTGGTTTCGGGGTTGCCGTACATCACGCCGATTTTCTGTCTCAGCTGGTTTATGAATATCACGGTGCAGTTATTCTTGGAAATTGCGCCCGCGAGGCGGCGCATTGCCTGACTCATCAGCCTCGCCAGTGCGCCCACCACCGTGTCGCCGACCTCGCCCTCCAGCTCAACGCGGGGGATGAGCGCGGCCACCGAGTCGATGACCACCACGTCCACGCCGCCGGAGCGCACGAGGGACTCCGCGATGTCCAGCGCCTGCTCGCCGGTGTCGGGCTGGGAGATGAGCAGGGAATTGATGTCCACGCCCAGAGCCTGCGCGTAGGCCGGTTCAAGCGCGTGCTCCACGTCGATGTACGCCGCGTCGCCGCCCAGCTTCTGCGCCGAGGCCACGGCATGCAGCGCCAGCGTCGTCTTGCCGGAGGATTCCGGCCCATATATCTCGATTATGCGCCCGCGCGGCAGACCGCCGATGCCGAGCGCAAGGTCAAG
>CAZUSM010000126.1:0-4840 GCA_964623675.1 uncultured Oscillospiraceae bacterium | reverse complement strand
GCCTCCGCGCTGTGATACGGCACGCCGCACATCGGCGTGCGCTCATCCGGGTTTTCGATGTTTCTGTCGCGCGTGGTCAGCGCGAGGTCAAGCTCGCGCGAGGCGATTTTCGCGTCGTCGTCAAAAAGCTCGTAAAAATCGCCCAGCCGGAAAAACAGCAGGCAATCTGCGTGCTCGCTTTTTATTTGGTTGTACTGCCGCTTCATCGGCGTAAGCTCTGCCATTTGATTATCCTGCCTTTGTCGAAATTTGTCGAAATATTTTTCCGATTATTTTTTTGTTATATTTGCGTGTCGAATTTTGTCGAATGCTTATTCAATCTCGCCGTAAAGCGCCCAGGTGTTCGAGCTTGTGATTTTCACGTTGACAAACTGCCCGATGAGCGCCGGGTCGCCGCTGAGATGCACAAGGCGGCCGCCGTTTGTGCGGCTGGAGAGGTTATACTCGGCCTTGCCGGTCTCGCCGTCGACGAGGACGCGCAGGGTCTTGCCCTCATACTCGCGGTGCTTTTCGCCGGATATGCGGTTGGACACGTCCATCAGGCGGTCAAAATGCCGCTGTTTTTCTTCGCGGGTGTACGGGTCTGCCATCGCGGCGGCGGGAGTTCCGACGCGCTTGGAATAGATAAAGGTGAACATCGCGTCATAGCGCACAGCCTCGACGAGGCTGATGGTGTCCTCAAACTCCTCCTCGGTCTCGCCGGGGAAGCCCACGATGATGTCCGTGGTCAGCACAAGGTCGGGCATGTACGAGCGGGCAAGCTCAACCTGCTTGATGTACTTTTCTCTTGTATAGCTCCTGTTCATGGCGCGCAGGACGCGGTTTGACCCCGACTGCACCGGCAGATGCAGCTGGTGGGCGCAGTGGGTGCACTCGCCCATGGTTTTGAACAGCTTTTCGGTGGCGTCCTTGGGGTGGCTGGTCATGAAGCGGATGAGATAATCTCCGGGGATTTTGTCGATTTCGCGTATGAGGTCGGCAAAGTCCACGTCAAGGCCGAGGTCGCGCCCGTAGGAGTTGACGTTTTGCCCCAAGAGCGTGATGTCCTTGTACCCGGCCTCGATGAGCTCGCGCGCCTCGGCCACCACGTCCTCCGGCCGGCGCGAGCGCTCGCGCCCACGGACATAGGGCACGATGCAATAGGTGCAAAAGTTGTTGCACCCGTACATTATCGAAAGCCAGGCCTTCACGCCGTCCGTGCGCCGCACAGGGATGCCCTCGGCCACCGCGCCGTCGGATTTATCCGTGGCGAACACGCGCTTGTGCCCCTCGTACACGCGCATCAAAAGCTCCGGGAAGCGCCACAGCTCATGCGGGCCGAAGACCAAGTCCACCACGGGGTAGGACATTTTTATTTTCTGCGCCATGTGCTCCTGCTGCACCATGCAGCCGCACACCGCGACAATCTGCCCCGGCTTTGCCTTTTTGGAGTGGTTGAGCGCGCCCACGTTGCCCAGCACGCGCATCTCCGCGTGCTCGCGCACGGCGCAGGTGTTGACAACGATGATATCCGCTTCAAATTCGTCCTCGGTGAAGCCGCAGCCCATCTCCGCCAAGTACCCGCGCAGCTTTTCGCTGTCGGCCTCGTTTTGCTGGCAGCCGTAGGTGTCCACCAGCGCGAGCGTGGTCACGCCCTCGCGCGCGCGGCGCTCGGCAAATGCGCGGCAAATCTCTTCCTGTCGGCGAATTTCGCCCACGTCTATCACTTTTCTTTCGTAGCTCATCGGTCAAATCCTTAATAATCTAATTTCAGCTCTTTATTTTAACATAATCTCTATGGAATTTTCAATAAGTTTAATGTATAATATGGGTTCAAAAGAAAATCCGAATAAAGGAACATATATAAATGGCGGTTATAAACATATTATCCCCCCACGTCGCGGACATGATTGCCGCCGGCGAGGTGGTGGAGCGCCCGGCGAGCGTCATCAAGGAGCTGATGGAAAACTCCTTTGACGCCGGGGCGAGGAACATAAACGTGGAGATACGCGGGGGCGGGGCGACCTACATCCGCGTGACGGATGACGGCTGCGGCATGGCGCCGGAGGACGCGGGCGTGGCGTTTTTGCGCCACGCGACGAGCAAGCTGGCCGATGAACACGGCTTGGAGGCCATATCCACCATGGGCTTTCGCGGCGAAGCGCTCGCCGCGATATCCGCCGTGTCGCACATCGAGCTGAGCACCCGCCGCCAAGGCGACGACGAGGGCACGCGCGTCACGCTCACCGCCGGAGACATTCAGGACATGACCCCCTGCGGCTGCCCCGTCGGCACGACGATGGTCGTGCGCGACATATTCTTCAACACCCCCGCGCGCCTGAAATTCTTGAAATCCGACCGGAGCGAGGCCGGGGCATGCGCGAGCGCGGCTTTGCGCTGTGCCCTTGGGCGGCCGGAGGTGTCCGTGCGCCTCATTCGCGACGGCGGCGAGGAATTCTTCTCCCCCGGCGACGGGCGCATCGACTCCGCGATTTACACCCTTTTGGGGCGGGAGCTGGCCACGAGCATGCTGGAGGTCAAAAGCGAGGACGAGGGCATGAAGGTGACGGGCTTCGTCTCGTCCCCCTCCGCCGGGCGCGGCAGCCGAAGCGCGCAGTATTTTTACTGCAACGGGCGCTATATCCGCTCACCGCTCTTGCAAAGCGCGGTGGAACAGGCGTATAAAAACACGCTCCTCACCGGGCGCTTCCCGGCGTGTGTGCTGTATCTTGATTTGAGCTGCGCGAGCGTTGACGTCAACGTCCACCCCGCCAAAACCGAGATTAAATTCTCCTACGAGCGCAAGGTCTTCGACCTTGTTTACCACGCGGTGCTCGCCGCCCTTTCCGGCGAAAGCCGCACCGCCGCCATCGAGCTTTCCCCCTCGACTCAGCGCCTGGCCGACGCCGCGCGTCCCCGCTCGGCGGAAAAGTCCGCCGAGCTGCCCCCAGCGCCGATTTCAGCCCCGGCACACCCGGCGCCCGGCGCGCCCACGGGCGCGCACGGCCGCACCGCCGCCCCCGCGCCGAACCCCACTGCCCCCGCGCCCACGGCGCGCGCGGATTTTTACAAATCCATGTCGGCAGAGGAGTTCCGCCGCGGCTATGCCGACGGCGGACGGAAACCCTCGCCCCGCGCCGATTTCGGCGCGAGCGTCGCGCCGAGTGCGGGCGAGCTGACCCTGCGCGCCCCGGACGCGCCGTATCAGACGCACCTTGACCTAAATATTTCCGGAAATTCGACGCATATCGACAATAAATCACCCGCTTCGACGGAGTATTCACCGAAATTTGACGTCCAGAGTGTTGAAAACTCTGTTCAAAATGTTGAAAATTCGCCTACAATCGACTACAAGATTGTCGGCGAGGCGATGAAAACTTACATAATTGTCGAAGTCGGCGACGAGCTTATTCTCATCGACAAGCACGCCGCGCACGAGCGCATGATATTCGACCGGCTGAAAGCGCAAAAGCGCGAGATAATGAGCCAGCAGCTCTTGACCCCCGTCACGCTCCGCCCCGGCGCGGAAAACGCGGAGATTATCGAGGCCAACGCCCCGCTTTTTGCCGAGCTTGGCTTCGAGCTGGAGCGCTTCGGCGAGGACGCGTTTATATTGCGCGCGCTCCCGGCGGACATGCTCGCCTCTGACGGCGAGAGCGCCGTGGAAGAGCTTTGCGACAAAATTCGACACCGCTCCGCCCCCGACGCGCAGAGCGCGCGCGATGAGCTTTTGCACACCGTGGCCTGCAAGGCCGCCATCAAGGCCGGCTGGGACAATGACCCCAAGGAGCTGGCGCGCGTGGCCGAGGCGGTGCTCTCCGGGCGCGTGAAATACTGCCCGCATGGCCGCCCCGTCTCCGTCACGGTGACGCGCCGCGACCTTGACAAGCTTTTCAAGAGGATAGTATGACGAAAAAGGTTGTAGTAATCGCCGGGCCGACGGCGTCGGGCAAGACGGCGCTTGCCGTCGCGCTTGCGCGCGAGATCGGCGGCGAGGTCGTCTCGGCTGACTCCATGCAGGTTTATCGCGGCATGGACATCGGCACGGCCAAGGCCACCGCGCAAGAGCGCGCGGGCATACCGCACCACATGCTCGACGTGGCCGACCCCCGCGCGCCCTACTCCGTGGCGCAGTATGTCGAGGACGCCGCCAAGTGCTGTGAGGACATATTATCGCGCAATCGCGTGCCCATAATCGCGGGGGGCACGGGGCTTTATATCGACTCGCTCCTCTCCGCGCGCTTTTTTGCCGAGACGGACGAAAGCCGCGCCGTGCGCGCGCACTTGCAGAGTGAGTACGACGCCCTCGGCGGCGAGGCCATGCTCGCGCGCTTGTCCGCCGTCGACCCCGACAGGGCGGCGAAGCTCGCCGCCAATGACGCGCGGCGCATTATCCGCGCGCTGGAGATATACGAGCTGACGGGCGAAACGGCCACCGCGCACGATGAGCTCACCCGCACCCTCCCCCCGCGCTATGACACGGCGCGGATCGTGCTCGGCTACAAGGACCGAGCCGATTTATACGCGCGCATTGATGCGCGCGTTGACGAGATGGCCGCGCGCGGGCTTTTTGACGAGGTTGAGCGGCTTTTGTCGAACGGTGTCGAACGCGACAGCACCGCCATGCAGGCCATCGGGTACAAAGAGGCCGCGCTCGCCCTCGCGGGCGAGATGACGCGCGAGGAGGCGCTGGCGCAGATTAAGCTGGCCTCGCGCCGCTATGCCAAGCGGCAGCTGACGTGGTTTCGCCGCTGGGCGGGGGCGCAGTGGATTGAATGGGACGGCGCGCCGGATTTATTTCGCGCGCGACAGCTTTCGACGGATTTTATCCGCAACTGCGGTATATCATAGCTCCGAGGCG
>CAZUSM010000125.1:0-4842 GCA_964623675.1 uncultured Oscillospiraceae bacterium | reverse complement strand
GCCTCGGTGACGAGCGTTTTCGCGGTCAACTGGGCGTTCACCTATCCTTATATGGAAGTCAACTTCTCCATTTACGGCTACCCGCTGACATTTTTGACGATGCTGACGGTGTCGCTGGCGGTGTCGACGCTGACCTCGCGCCTGAAAGAGCAGGAGAGGATAAAATCCGAGGGCGACAGAGAAAAAATGCGCGCAAATCTCCTGCGCGCGGTGTCGCACGACTTGCGCACGCCGCTCACCTCGATAAGCGGGAACATCGGCGTGGTGCTCGATGACGGCAAAAACCTCCCGCCGGAGCAGTGCATCGAGCTTTTGACCGACGCGAAGGACGACGCGGAGTGGCTCAGGCGCATGGTGGAAAACCTGCTGAGCATCACGCGCATGACCGACGGCCACATGGGCACGCTGAACATGCAGGACGAAATGCTGGAAGAGGTCATCAGCGAAACGGTGGTCAACTTCAAAAAGCATTTTCCGAACGTGCCTGTGTCCGTCAGCGTGCCGGAGACGCTGTTTTTCGTGAAAATGGACGCCATGCTCATCGAGCAGGTGCTCTTGAACCTCATGGACAACGCCGCCGTGCACGGCGGCAAGACCACCAAGGTGGACATCGTCGTGACGACGGGCGGCGGCTTTGCCCGCATTGACGTGCGCGACGACGGCAACGGCATAAACCGCAAAATCTTCGACCATTTGTTTGACGGGACGCTTCAGTTTTCGGGCATAAACGGCTCGGACAGCACGCGCCAAATGGGCATCGGGCTTTCGGTGTGCAAGACCATTGTCAAGGCGCACGGCGGCGAAATTTCCGCCGCGAACCGCCGCGAGGGCGGCGCGCAATTCACATTTACTTTACCGTTGGGAAAGGAATACGATTATGAACATTAAAGACAAGGTTCTCGTGGTGGAGGACGAAAAGAGCATTTCCGGCTTCATCCGCGCGATTTTGACCTCGAACGGCTATGACGTGATTATTGCGCGCTCCGGCAGCGAGGCGTTTTCGATGATAAGCTCGCATTGCCCGGATATAGTTGTTTTGGATTTGGGCTTGCCTGATATGGACGGAATGGATATAATAGAAAGCGTGAGGCAGTGGACGCAGCTGCCGATAATCGTGGTGTCGGCGCGCACCCATGAGCGCGACAAGGTCACCGCGCTGGACAAGGGCGCGGACGATTACATCACCAAGCCCTTCGGCGCGGCGGAGCTGTTGGCGCGTGTGCGCGTGGCGATTCGCCACACGCGCGCCGGCCTTGCCAACGAAACCCTTGCCTCCTCCGGCAAGTTCACCGCCGGAGATCTCACCATCGACTATGACAAGCATCAGGTGCTTATCTGCGGGGAGAACGCACGTCTGACGCAGAATGAGTATAAAATAGTGGCGCTGCTGGGCAAATGCTCCGGCAAGGTGCTGACCTATGACTTCATCATGAAAGAGCTGTGGGGGCCGCAAAGCAAGGGCAGCAACCAAATCCTGCGCGTCAACATGGCCAACATCCGCCGCAAGATAGAAAAAAACCCCGCCGAGCCGCAGTATATCTTCACCGAGGTCGGCGTGGGCTATCGCATGCTGGAGGGCGATTGATATAATAAATAACGCCGCGCCGCGATTTTCGCGGCGGCGGGGTGATAACAAGGAGGCTCATTGACTAAATGCATTTACCTCAGCTTATTTCCGACCTGGCGCTCATGCTGTTGACAGCGGGCGTGGTCACCATCGTGTTCAGAAAGCTCAACCAGCCGGTTGTGCTGGGCTATATCCTCGCGGGATTTTTGATTGGGCCGTATATGCCGTTTTTCTTCACCGTGGCCGACAAGGCGTCAATAAGCACGTGGAGCGAAATCGGCATAATCATACTCATGTTCTCGCTGGGGCTTGAGTTCAACCTGCACAAGCTGGTGCAGGTGGGCGGCACGGGGGTGATCACCGCGTTCACCGAGGTGGGCGGAATGCTGCTGGTGGGGTACGCCACGGGTCAGCTCCTCGGCTGGGGGATAATGGACAGCGTGTTCCTCGGCGGAATGCTGTCAATGAGCTCGACGACTATTATAATAAAAGCCTTTGACGAGCTGGGCGTGACGAAGAAAAACTTCGCGCAGCTCGTGTTCGGCACGCTGGTCATCGAGGACATCGCGGGCATATTCATGATGATCATTTTGTCCACCGTGTCCGTCAGCCAAAGCATCTCCGGCGGCGAGCTTGCCATGACGCTGGGGCTGCTGGTGCTGTATCTCGTGCTGTGGCTGATTCTCGGCATTTACCTTTTGCCGACGCTGCTTAACCGCGCGGTGATATTCATGAACGAGGAGACGCTGCTCATCGTGTCGCTGGGGATATGCTTCGGCATGGTGCTGTTGGCTAACGTCCTCGGCTTTTCGTCGGCACTGGGCGCGTTTTTGGCGGGGTCGCTCCTCGCCGGGACGATTCACGCCGAGCGCGTGGAGCACTTGACGTCGGGGGTCAAAGACCTGTTCGGCGCGGTGTTCTTCCTCTCGGTGGGCATGATGCTTGACCCGGCGATGGTGGTGGAGTACATAGTGCCGATTATCATCATCACGCTCGTCACGCTCGTGGGAAAGCTGTTTTTCTCCTCCCTCGGTGTGCTTTTGTCCGGCCAGAGCCTGAAAAGCGCGATTCACTGCGGCTGCTCGCTGGCGCAAATCGGCGAATTTGCGTTCATCATCGCCTCGCTCGGCATGTCGCTGGGCGTGATTGCGGATTATATTTATCCCATCATCGTCTCCGTCTCGGTCATCACCACGCTCACCACGCCCACCTGCATTCGCGCCTCGGACAAAATCTGCGCCGTGGTCGAGGGGGCGCTGCCCAAAAAGCTGGTGGCGAAGCTCGACCGCTACACCGACTCCGCCGACGCGGACGACGGCGAGGGGCAGGACAGCGACTGGGCGGCGTACATGCGCCGGTATATGAAAACCACGCTGCTTTACGGCGTCATCATGCTGGGTATCGTGATTGTCGGGACGCGGTTTGTCTATCCCGCGCTCAGCGGCTATATCCCCAACGCCCTTGCAAGCGGCGGGATTTGCATCGCGCTCATCTATCTCGGTCTTGCGCTGTTCATCCGCCCCATGCTCGACGTGAAAAGCCCGCAGTACACCGCGCTGTGGATGCAGTCAAAGCGCAACCGCCTGCCGCTCATGGCGCTCAACGCCTGCCGCGTGCTGATAATCGTGTTCATCGCGTTTATCCCGCTTCAGCTTGTCGTGCGCGTCAACGGCGCGTGGCTGGTGGGCGTGATAGTCGTGGCGGTGATACTCATCTATCGTTCGGGGGCGTTTGCCTCGGCGTATCTGTCGGTTGAGGCGCGGTTTTTGGCCAACCTCAACGAGCGCAAGCTAGGCAAATTCGCCGACAGCGACACCGCCACCGAGTGGTTGGATGAAAAGCTGTACGTGATGGAGTTTGACTGCCCGGAGAGCGGCGTCGAGGGCAAAACTCTGCGCGAGCTCGGCTGGGGCAGCCGATACGGCGTGAACGTGGTCAAGCTCGTGCGCGGGAAAAAGCACTTGAACATGCCCGCCGGCAGCGCCGCGATATCGCGGCATGACCGCGTGTTCGCCCTCGGCGAGACCGAGGCCATACACAGCCTTTGCATGGGGCTCGGCCTGAACGAGGAGGGCAAGCTGCCCACTCTGCGCGAGTTCATCGAGCGCGAAAACGGCGACGAGGGCGATTTGTATTCCTACGCCATCAAGGTCGACCGCGACTCTCCGTTCGTCGGCAGCGCGATAAAGGACAGCCGCATCCGCGAGGATTACGACTGCATGATAATGGGCTTGCAGAGAAACCGCCTGCCTATCGCGCAGCCGGACATAAACATGATAATCCAAAACGGCGACTTGATATGGGTGCTGGGTACACGCTCAATGGCCGGAAAGCTGTTGCAGCAGGAGCTGTGAGCAAGCCGACAACTACATATAATAATAACAACAGGCAGGGCGCGCGCCCTGCCTGTTGACTTTTTGCGCTTATTCACTTGCTCTTGCCGAAAAGGAAGCCGTAATAGTCCTCATTTTCGATGATGCGCGAGAGGTTGAGCCGGTCGGCGACGACGGCTTTCATCTGCTCGATGTACGCCTCGTCCGCGCTCTCGCCCTCGGCGGGGTAGAATGTGCGCTCATGCGTGTTGTAATATCCCTTTTCCGTGACCCAGCAGCTGTCGTTCCAAAAGACGAGGCCGGCCTGCTCACTCAGCGCGTCACGCCCGGCCAAGAGGCGGGAATCATACTCCACGCCGAACAGATTGGACAGCGTGGGCAAAATGTCAATGCTCGACACGGGGACGGACACGGTTATCGGCTCGTCCTTTTCCAGCTCGCCGCACCAGATTATCGCGGCGTTGTGGTCGCGCTGTTGACAGGTGTCGGACGGGTGGCCGTAAAGCTCTTCCAAGAGGCCGGTTTGGCCGCCCCATGCGTTGCTGGGCAGAAGCCCGTAGGGGTAGTGATCGGGCACGATGGCGATGACCGTGTCGTCGGCAATGCCCGCCGTTTCAAGCTGGGTGATGAGGCTGTCGAGCGCGTACTCCAGCTCCATGTTCGCCGCGAGATAGGCCTGAATCGGTTCGGAATAGGGCAGATTCTCCGTGACGGCGCGGTTTTTGGCGGACATGTCGTTGATGCCGTCTTTGAAAGAATAGCTCGCGTGGCCGCTGATGGTCATGTAATAGACGCTGAACGGCTGAGAGTCGATGTAGAGCGGGACGGTGTAGTCCATCATCTCCTTGTCGCTTTCCGGGAAAAGTCCGCCGGTGAGGCCGTTTTCCATGCCGTTGCCGATGCCGACGAAGCTGTCATAGCCCATGTTGGGCACGGTGAGGT
>CAZUSM010000124.1:0-4862 GCA_964623675.1 uncultured Oscillospiraceae bacterium | reverse complement strand
AAGTAAATTTCCGCATTCATTCTAGCATACCGAAAAAGCATATTCAAGCGCTTTCACCGTTTATCGGACGTCGTGCGCAAAACCACACCGAGGCGCGAATGTCCCGGTGCGGTTTTTGTGTGCGCGGCAATAATTGTACACCGTTTGTGCTACATTGTCTTGATTTTTTCTTTGCCAAGTCGTCGGCGACACGATAGAGATAACAAGGATTTTCGACGGCCGCACGGACTATATGAGCATACTCTTTCCGACGGAGTGACAATAATCCCACCGTATCGCCTTGAATTCAAAGAGGACTATTGCAGATAACGATTTCTGCAATAGTCCTTTTGATCTTATTTCGTGTTATCCAATGCCCTGTCGATATCCCTGCCGCCGTACATTATGCGCAGTATTGTAACAGTGCAAGTATCTTTATCAAGTACATAAAAGACAAGATAGTTCTCAACCTGCATAAAACGCAGATTCATCTCACACCATTTGCCCTTATCATACCTGCGAAAACGCTCCGGCATATCCTCATGTGAGGCAATAGCAGTCTCTATACGCTCAAGCTGCCTGACTGAAGTCATCTTAGCTTGTAGTTCGTTTGCTATATATTGGTATATGTCTTTTAAGTCAGATTTCGCTTGCAATGAAATAGTTATCGAATACCTCATATACCCAGTTCCTTGCGTAAATCCGAAAAAGCCTTTTGCGCGGGAATCGTATTGCCCGATTTCATGTCCGCATAGCCCTTCTCAAGCTCTTCGTCAAACTGAGCTTGTGTCATCAGGCTGATATCTAAAGGATGAGGCGGAAGTTTGACTTCAAACGGCAATCCATTATTAAGAATAATCTGCTTGTAAAACATAGTAATAGCATTTGAGGCCGGGATTCCGAGCGCAGAAAGAATCATTTCCGCCTGTTCTTTTACATCCGGTTCAATTCGCGCATACAAATTAGCTGACTTTGCCATAATAATTCTCCTTTGAACGTATGCGAATTTTATTGCGTCTATATTATACGCAATTGTGCGCACAATAGTAAGTCAAATGTTTCAAGCGTGCAAAGATTAATTCTTCTAAAACCTCAATACCCCGTTTTGGCGCGCTCTATGTCGAGCTGGCCGGAGAGGAGGCCGGTGGGGATTATGCTGTTTTCATCGGCGATGAGGGTGTTGGAGACGTACTTCCAGCCGCCCGTGTCGTCGGGGCGGACGGTCAGCTCGTGCGAAAACGCCTTGTCCGTGCCGTACCAGCGGTTGACCGCGTCGACGCGCATGGTGATCGAGCCGTCGGAATTGTACCAATACTCCACGACCTCCGGCTGAGGCGTGCGGGGCACGGTGTTGTAAGCGTCCTCGGAGTATGGGAGGAAGAAATACCCGCCCAGGCGCGAGGAATAGTCGGAGATGTTTTTGAGCACGGCGGCGTCGATGTTGAAATAATACTGCACGACGCTTTCAAACGACGCCGTCGGCACAATGCACAGGCGCGACGAGCCGACCGTGCCGAAATAGCTGCCGGAATTAGCCGCGGTGAGGCTGGCCGTGCCGTGATACATGCCGAAAAGCGCGGAATACAGGCTGTTGAAGTCGACCACGCCGAGGTTCGTCTCGCTCCAGGTGGTGGTGAAGAGGTTGTTTTCAAAATACCCTATCGGCTCGACGTATTTCTCGCAGAGGGCGCGCTTATTGTCGTCGTAGGGCAGGACGCGCACAAACACGTAGGAATTGGTGTTGGCGCGCTGGTTGTTGTCAAAGCTGTCGGTGTTGCGGTTGTAGATGAGCCAGCCCTTGTCGCTGAAGCTGACGTCGCCGATGGCATAGCGCCCCTCGGTGAGCACGGTGGGGTTGCAGTTTTCGTCCCAGACGGCGCTCATCGCCACGAGATACCACACGCCGTTGGTGCGCGCGAGGTGATAAACGCTGATCTGTCCGTCGGTGTACACCGTGTAGTACGACACGCCGGTGTCCGCGCCGGTGGGGATGGTGCTGCCGAAATAGACGATGGGGTCGGGGCAGACCATGTTCATCGTGCCGAGATAGTCCACCGCGCTGTAGCCGAGCTCGCCGATGCGCGTGACCAGCGCGCGAACCGTGGCATTGTCCAGCACGACGTTAATCGCCGCGCCCTTGTCGGCCTGCTCGTATATGTCGCGGCAGCCCTCCGCCACCGCCAAAAGCTCTTCACGAACCGCGCTTTTTTCTTTTTTGTCCGTGTCGTCGATGCTGTTGTATTTCTCGGATATTTTGGGCTGAATCAGCTCGACGGGCGCTTCCGTCTGCGCCGCCTCTTGCGCGAGCGTGTCCGCCGCGTCATTCTGCGCCTTTTTGCCGCAGCCGCTCAAAACGAGCGCAAACGCCGCCAGCACCGCCAGCGCCGGGGTTAACCTTTTCATCGGAACGCCCCCTTTCTCATCGCAATTATAATACATTCTCCCGCTATTGGCAAGCCGCGCGCGGGGTGGTATAATGTAAACAATTTATATCAGAGGATTTGGAAATGGACGACTTTTTTGCATTATACGACACTTTGCTCAACAATATGCGCGGGGAGAGCGCACTTGCGCGCGTGGCGCGCGCCGAGTGCGGTGCGCACTTCGCCTTCGCCGAGGCCGGGGCAAGCCTCGGCATCGCGATGGCGGGCGACATGGACAGCGTTGCGCCGCGCCACGCCGCCGGGCTTGCGGGGCTGACCCTGCGCGAGGCCGCCGAGTGCGCGAAAAGCTGGAATCTGCGCGAGGCGTCGATGGGCGTGGCGTCGATGAACGCCTACTTCAACACGACCGCACGCATAAGCGAGCTTGGCTGCGCAGAGCCGTTTGAAAACCACGCCGTGCGCGGCCTCAGCTTCGACGGGGCAGTCGTGGGCATCATCGGGCACATGCATCTGACCGACGAGGTGCACGAAAAGGCCGCGCGCGTTTACACGCTGGAGCGGCGGCCTCAGCCGGGCGACTATCCGGACTCGGCCTGTGAGCTCATCCTGCCGCAGTGCGACTATGTGTTCATCAGCGGCAGCACGCTGATGAACAAGACCCTGCCCCGCCTGCTGCGCCTTGCCCAAGGGGCGTACACGGTGCTGCTCGGCCCGTCCGTGCCGCTGTGCCCGGCGCTGCTGGAGCACGGGGTTGACCGCCTTTCCGGCATGGCCGTCACGGACAGCACCGCCATGCGCGAGCACGTCCGCCAAGCCCTCCCCCGCAGCCCCTACTCCATGGGAACGCCGTTTTTGATAAGTAAGTGAACAGGCCAAAATAGTTTGAGGATGCCGTTGGAACATGCGGCATTCCAATCCGCCGAGCATTTTGAACCCGTTCAAAATGCTGCTTTGCCCAAAACACCTTGTTCAAGGTGTTTTGGCGGCGGTTTATCCAATTTGAGGCGGGCCTTGCCCCCTCAAGCTCCCCTGCTGCTCAGTCAGCCGGCATTTCACATTCATTTTTACAAAATTTTCGGGCGTGCCGTTGGAACTGACGGCACGCCCTTTTTGGGGTCGGTATGAAAAGGAAACGAGATGAAACAAACTCGGTGAGAATCATTTTGCGCGCACTCGGCGCGGTCGCTTATGCGACGGTACGGTCAAACAGCTTGATGAGCTTTGCGAAACCGTGGACGTTGCCGTAATCGGCGGCTTTCTTGGCCGGGTCGCGGCGCCCCTCGACATAGCCGCAGTCATAGCACATGAATTTATCAATCTTGGTGTGGGCATCCATAACCATTTCTTTTCCGCAGCACGGGCACTTCATAATCAAAATCCTCCTATACGCTCCCCGCGCGGCCTTGCGCGTCGGGGTAGATTGTTTGTTATTTAACTTTCTATCTCTTGTACGATTGCAGTATATTACTTTGTCTCGAATTTGTCAAGCGTTCTTTGCGATTTTTTTGTCAAATCCGTAAAGTTTATTTATATCGCCGAATCTTTGTGTTTTTCTCCCCTATTTCGGCTGGACTTTCGGGGGCATATAGTGTAAAATGAACAAAGCCGGACAGGGTCTGCCCGGCGCAAAAACAACCGACTTCACGGAGGAAACATGCGTTATATTGAAGTTTGCATCGACACGCCCGCCCCGGAGCTTGACAGCCGCTGTGAAGCGCTGGCCGCGCTGGGCGCGGAGGGCTTTGTGATAGAAAACGAGGCGGATTTCCGCGATTTTCTCGAAAACAACCGTCAATATTGGGACTATGTGGACGAAAGCCTAGAGAGCGCCTATCGCGGCGTGAGCCGCATCAAGTGCTATCTCACGGACGACGAGCAGGGCGAGGCCGTCCTCGCGCGCATCAAGGGCGCGTTCCCGGAGGCCGTGTCCGGCTACACGGCGGACGAGGATTGGGAGAACAGCTGGCGCGAATGCTATGAGCCGATTGAGGTGGGCAAGCGCTTGGTCGTCGTCCCGGAGTGGATGGACGCGCCCGACGACGGGCGCACGCCGCTCCGCCTCGACCCCGGCATCGCCTTCGGCACGGGCAGCCACCCCACCACGCGGCTGTGCTTGGCCGCGCTGGAGGGCTTCGTCACGCCGGAGACGCGCGTGCTGGATCTCGGCTGCGGCAGCGGCATCTTGGGCATCGGCGCGCTCATGCTGGGCGCAGCGGAGTGCACCGGGTGCGACGTCGACCCCAAAGCCCCCGACGCCGCGCTGGCAAACGCCGCGCTCAACGGCATCGGCGAGGACAGGCTGCACGTCTGCGCCGGGGATATCATCAAGGACGCGTCATTGCGCCGCCGTCTCGGCGGCGGGTATGAGCTGGTGCTGGCCAACATCGTGGCCGACGTGATAATCGCGCTCGCGCCCCTCGCGCGCGGCTTCATGGCCGAGGGCGGCGCGTTTATCTGCTCCGGCATAATAGACGACCGCGCCGACGAAGTCGCCGCCGC
>CAZUSM010000123.1:0-4876 GCA_964623675.1 uncultured Oscillospiraceae bacterium | reverse complement strand
GCCTGACGACCGTCAGCTCCCTCAAGGCCGACATCAGCGACAGCACCAACTCCGTCATCGCCGGCGTCAACCAGCTTCAGTCCGCCGTGACGCAGATTGAGGACAAGATCGGCGGGCTTGACAGCACCGTGGCCAATGTGCAGCAGCAGGCGTACAACCAGCTGGCAAGCCAGACCATCACGCTGGAAAAGGACATCACCAGCCTCACCGGCCCCGTCGCACTGGGGCGCATGAACCAAATGTTCATCGTCAAGGCCAAGGGCGCGCTGAACCTGAACACGTCGTTCAGCTGGCAGAAGTATAATCAGGCCACCGGCGGCTGGACGGACATCGTCTTCACCGGCACGGCCACCACCAACGACGAATTCGGCCTGCGCATCGAAAACAAGATGGAGGACGGCGCGTATGTGTCCGTTCTGTGGGCAAACGGAATCACCAAGGCCGCCGAGGGCACGTACCGCTGCGTGATAAAAGACACCAACGGCATCACCAAGACCAGCGCCGAGGCGATTGTGCAGGTATCTGACGCGGAGGCGTCGTAATATGGCGCTCGACAGGGAATACTTCGACGCGATAAGCATTGAGCTGGTAAAGAAAAAGTATTATAACGCCAACAAGGTCAACGCCGTGCTGGACGACATCCGCGAAAAGGCCGCGGCGCTGAGCGAGGAAAACACAAGCATGCGCGCCCAGCTCGACGTGCTCAACGGCCAAAAGGCCGAAATCGGCGAGGCCGTGATGAGCGCGCAGCAGATTTACCGCGAGATTGTGGACAAGGCCAACCGCCGCGCCGAGGAGATCGTCGCCGAAGCGGAGCGCCGGCGCGACACGCTCCAGCGCGACAACGAGCGGCTGGAGGAATACGCGGTCAAGCGCGTGGAGGCCTGCTTCTCCATGGCGCGCGAGCAGCATGTGGCCGCCATCGAGGCCATCAACAAGGAGTGGCAGAGCTTCCTGTGCGGCCTTGAGCTTGCCGACGACGATGCCGCCGCCCCCCGCGCCCTCCCCGACGATATCGGCGCCAGATTGGCCGCGATTGCAAGCGGCATCAAGGATGTAGACGAACTGAAATAAGAAAAGCACACGGTTCAAAAAGGGAAAAAGACCGCCCCGACTTCATGAAAAATGCTCGGAAATACACAAAGTATTCCCTGCGCTTTTCATTTTGCCGGGACGGCTTTTTCCTCTTTTTGAACTGCAAAGCACCGGAAAAGCAAAACGGTTTTGCTTTTCCGGCGTATGTTTTCTTACCCCAGCCCGTCTTGAGGCGCACGCAATGAGGCGTGTGCTATGCTTGATAATAGTTGGGGTTTGGTGGGGGTTACAGCGCCTTTGCGCCGGGGGTGAGGCGTGTGGCGGCGGCGGAGACGCCGCGCCACAAAAGGCGGATGAGGCGCGCGGCAAGATAGCTCATGATGAGGAGCAGGAGGAAAATGAGAAACGCATAGCGCGGCGCGAAGACGAGCCTTTGACACCAGTGATAGCACAAAAGCGTGTGAATGAGCCACATGGAGGTGGATTCGCGGCCGAGGCGGTCAAACACGGGGGCGACGAAGCGGCCGACGCTGGAGGCAAACAGCACGAGCATACACGCGAGAAACAGCGCGCCGTTGAGATAATCATAAGCCAGCCAGTTGAACGGGTGAATGTACACAAGCGCGCAAATGCCGACGAGGGCACAAGCCGACCACAGAGCGGGGGCTTTGCGGCAATGGGCTTTGACGAGGGCGAGCACGTTGAAGCGCGCGAAAAGACAGCCCAAGGCATACGCCGGCCAAAGTGTGAGCGCGGAGGAGAAAAACGCCCAGAAAACGCTTTCATACAGCTTGGACATGAGCGGCGTTTTCATGAGGGGATTGAGAACGTAGTAAAGCGCGGCGTTTGCCGCGAGAATCCACAAAAAGCGCGAGGCAAAGGTGGACGACGGGCGGTCAATGAAGCGCTTGGTGTAAGGCGCGAGGATGATGAGCACGGCGAAAGGAATGATGAACCACCATTCACTGCAATAGGCAAGGCGAATGCCCAAGAACGAATAGACGACGTTGATGGCCGTGCCCTCGCCGAACGAGCGAGAAAGAAGGAGCGAAATCGGCACGGCGATGAGGAAAACTTTCCAATATGAAATGTAAAGACTGCGGATGTGACGCAGGGTGACGTCGGCGTCATTTCGCGCGCGGGAGAGGGAAAGATACGTCCCGTACCCGCTCAACAGCGTGAACATGGACACGCAGATTTTGCCGAATTGGCCGAGACAGGCGGCGAGGGTCATCCCGTTTATAAACGGGACGGAAATATATCCGACGTCGACAAGGCGTTCGGGGAAAGTGAAAAGATGGTGGGCGATCATGAGGGAGACGGCGACGCCTTTCATCACGGAGGTGTCGAGCTTGGTGAACTCCGCCGGGGGTGCGTCGGCCTCGGCGCGCCGCGCCTTGCGCGCGGCGAAAACGCCGTCAAGCCCGCGGCAGACGAGGGAGAGAAGCTTGGCCGCGCCGAGACTGAGCGCAAGCAGCCACAGGAAAACGAAAACGGCGTACCTCGGCCACATAATAAGCCCGTGGGGGAGAGTGCGGCAGAGAAACGAGAGGACGAAAAACATAAACGGCGTATCCGCGCCCAAAAGCCCAAAGAGGCGGGCGAGAAAGCGCAGGGGCTTCGCCGCACCCAAAATCGCGAGGGCGAAAACGAGCACCCCGGCGGAGAAAAATGCGCAAGCCGCGCCGAGTGCGGAGTACATAATAAATGCGGCGGCAAGCAGGGCGAGGGCGGCAAGCCACCAAGAAACCTTTTCGGCAAGATGCCGGGCGCGGGCAAGAACATCGTGCCGCGCGAACACACAGCCGAGCCAAAACGACGGCAGCAGGGAGAAAAACTCATCAAGGCGCGAATAAAAAACGGTTTGTGAAAGCGTTGAAAAAAGCGAAAGCGCCATAATGCGCGGGAGAGCGGCGAAAACAAACGCGTTCAGGGCGAAAAGCACGAGCAATTGCGCGATAAATCCCGCGAAAATGCCGGGTTTATCGAGACACCTTTTGACGGCAGGGAATATCAAAACGAAAAGCGCAAACGACAGCAACGGCCAACACTCGCCGTTGAATGTGCAGCGCAGAGAGAGGAAATTATAGATAAGCTCATACAAAAGGAGCGAACGGAGCTGTCGGTTGGCATAGACAATCAGGGGCAAAAAAACGAGGAGAACCGCCCAATAGCATTTGTACAGGCCGAAAACGGCCTTGAGGGAGAAAGCGGAGAGATCATCAACGCCGCGCGCGGCGTTGTGGCAGTAATAGCCGCAGAGGAGCGCGAGAACGGGGACGGCAAGCTTGCCGAGCGCACCGAGGGACGGGGCGAGAGGCGTGAAAGAAACGGCATCGGCGGCGACGCCGCCGGGGGCAAAAAGCACCGTGCACAGCAAAAGGCACACGACAAGCCCCTCAATGCCGCGCGCATCTTTCCTCGCGTTATTCATGCCGTCACCTCCGCGTGAAACTAAAATCTACTATATTATACATTATACATTTCACGCGCCCTATCGTCAATAGAACGAATAGCCAAGCCCCCGCTGAATGGCGGGGGCTTGGGGCGCTTTGTGAAGGGTTATGTTTCTATCCAACCCCTATACACCACCTCGGTGGGGCCGGTGAGGTGGATGTCGCGGACGGTGTGGGCTTCGGGGGCGGGAGTGAGGTCTATGCTGAGTGTGCCGCCGGGCATGGATATGTCGGCGTTGCCGGTGCCGTCGAGGTCGCCGCGCAGGGTCAGCGCGGCGACGGTTGCGCCGCACCCCGTGCCGCAGGCGAGGGTGAAGTCCTCCACCCCGCGCTCATAGGTGACGGCGCGGAGATGCGCGCCGTCAAGGCAGACGGCGAAGGTGACGTTTGCGCCGCGTGGGAATGCGTCGGCGCGGCGAAGCGCCGCGCCGAGCGCGCGCAGAGAGGAAGAGGCGAGCGCGGCGGGGTCGTCGAGGCGCAAAACCGCATGCGGCAGCCCAGGCGAGCCGAGCTCGATATATGCGCAGTCATACTCCGCGCCGTCGACGGTGACGGGGCGGTGAAGGTCAATGAGGGTGGGGTCATTGAGCCGGACGCGGTAAAGCGAGTCGGTGATGCGCTGTGCCGTCACTGTGCCGGAAATGGTTTCGACGCGCTGGGTGTCACCGGCGAGGCCGTTGTCGTGGCCGTAGCGCGCGATACAGCGCGCGCCGTTGCCGCACATTTCTCCTTCGCTGCCGTCGACGTTGAAAAAGAGCATGCCGAAATCGGCGCGGGCGGGGTCACTCGGCGCGGTGACGGCCATGAGGCCGTCCGCGCCGACGCCGAGGCGGCGGGGGCACAGGCGCGCGGCAAGCGCGGAGAGCGAGGCGCGGTCAAGGGCGGGGGCGCGATTGTCGATGATGATGAAATCGTTGCCCGCGCCGTGCATTTTGGTGAATTCCATGGCGATCAGCCCCAAAGCGCCGTGAGCATGGGGATAATCTGCTTTTTGCGGCTCATGACGCGCGGGAGAAACACGCAGTTGTCCTTCGGCACGACGTTGAACGCCTGCTGAATCTCATCGTCCGAGCCGACGTAGACGAGGTAAGACCCCTCAAGCAAAACGTCGGTGATCATGAGAATGACATTGTCAAACTCCATGTCCTTTTTCAGCTTGGTCATCATCTGGATGAACTCGTCCTTGCGGGAGAGGAGATGGGTGGCGTCGACGCAGGTGATTTGGCTGACGCCGAAGTTTTTGTCGGCAATGTGGAACTGCTTGTAGTCGGTTTTGAAAAGCTCGTCGACGGGCTTGTCGACGGCGCCCGTGACGGAGTACAGCTCGCGGCCGAGCTCGTCAAGGTCGATTTTCGCGATGCGGGCGAGGCGCTCGGCCATGGCGA
>CAZUSM010000122.1:0-4942 GCA_964623675.1 uncultured Oscillospiraceae bacterium | reverse complement strand
GTTTTGCCCGTGCCCGGAGGGCCGACGAGCAGCACGCCCTTGGGAATGCGCGCGCCCATTGCGGTGTAGGCCTTGGGGTCTTTGAGAAAGTCGACGATTTCGGCCAGTTCTTCCTTTTCCTCGTCACACCCGGCGACATCGGCGAAGGTTTTCTTGGCCTTTTCGTCGCTGCCGAGCTTGGTGCGCGCCTTGCTGAATTTGCCGACGCCGCCCTGCATTCCGCCGGCCTTGTTCATCATCACATACCACAGCACCATCGCGCCGCCCATGATGATGAGGTACGGCAAAAAGCTTGCCCACCAGGGGATTTCCGCGCCCTTGCCATAATCGTATTCCTCGATTATCCCTCTGGCCTTTTGGGTCATGATGAGCTCGTTGAGGTCTTCATAGAACACCGAGAAGCTGTAAAGCTCGTATGTCAGCTCCTCCGTGGGCTTGACGGGGTCGCCGGTGCGAACCTTGAGATAAAGCGTGGTGCCCTTGGTTTTGAACGACTGCACCTGCTCATCCTTGAACAGCTCCACCAGCTCGCTGTAGCTTTCAACCTGCTCGGTGTCGCTGTCCTGCGTCATGGTGAATATGACTGCCACGACGATGATCAAAAGCAGCGCATAAAACCCCAAATCTCTTGTCTTGTTGCGGTTGGGTTTCAAAAAACGGTCACATCCTTAAAATAAGGTATATCTGAATCTCTCAAAAAAGCGATATCAAATACAAATTCAAAGCCCCGCGTAAACCTCCGGCTTCAAAACGCCGATGTAGGGCAGGTTGCGGTAGCGCTCATTATAATCCAGCCCGTAGCCGACCACGAACGCGTCCGGCACTTCAAAGCAGGAATAGTCGGCATAAATGTCGGCCTTGCGGCGCGCGGGCTTATCCAGCAGCGTCACGATTTTGATGCTGGCGGGCTTTCTCACTTCGAGATAGCGCTTGAGATAATTGAGCGTGACGCCGGAGTCGAGAATATCCTCGACGAGGATGAGGTGCTTTCCCGCAATGTCCTCGTTGAGGTCCTTGTTGATCTTGACAGCGCCGGTGGACGTCGTCCCCTGATAAGAGGAAACGGCCATAAAGTCCATCGAGCAGTTGATGGTGACGTGGCGCATGAGGTCGGCCATGAAGATGAAGCAGCCCTTCAAAACGCCCACGAAAATCGGCTCTTCCCCCTCATAATCGGCGGAAATCTGCGCCCCGATTTTCTGAACGTTCTTTTCGATTTCAATCTGAGATATGAGGACGCGCTCAATGTCCTTTTCCATCGGTTCCATCGGTCTTTCTCCTAAAACTATTTTTTTCAAATTCCACGCAGAGTATACGGTCGCCCGGCTCTGCGGCAAAACGCGCGTCCGCGCCTATTTTGTCAACGAGCGCAACGCCGCGCCCGTCGCGTATCACGAGCGCGCCGGCGCGCTCATTCACGCTTATGTGCTTTTCGGCAAAAAGGCTTTTGAGGGTCTTTGTGCAGCCGCGCCCGACGGGCGCGAGCCTGTCTCCGGGCATGCGCCCGGTGCAATAAAGATTCCCGTATATACTCTCACATTTGAGCCGATAAGTCTTGAACAAGCCGTTAATTTCTCCGTTTTCCACGGCGAAATACGTCTTCACGCGCACACCCGCCTCCGGCACGTCAAGCGTTTGGCCGGGGGTGAGCTCGCGCGGGATTATCTCGCGCGGCGCGGTTTCAACCTCGCGGAAATAAAGCCGCCCGCACTCGCGCCGGACTCTGCCGCCGGGGAGGTCGGCATAAGCAAGCTCACGCCCGCCGCGAAGCGCCAAAACCGCGTCGACATGCGCGCTTGAAAGGCTCTTCGGCCAAAGCGCGCGCACCACGCGCGAGGCCACCGCCTCGTGCAGCGCCTCAAAATCCCCCAGCCCCACGCTGACCCCGTCAAAGCTTTTTTGCAAAAAGTCTTGGACGACCGAGTCAAAATAATCCTCGTCCCGGCGCAAAAGCTCGGCTGTGCGCGCGCAGGACTCGGCCAGCGCCGGGTTTATCGCGCGCAGGTACGGCATGACGGCGTGGCGGATGAGGTTGCGGGAATAATCATCGGTGGCGTTCGTGCTGTCCTCGACGTGGTCAAGGCCGTTTTCGTCGAGATATTGCTCAATCTCCGCGCGCGTGATGCCGAGCATCGGGCGCACATAGCGCCCACGGCGCGCGGGAATGCCGCAAAGCCCCTTTGCCCCCGTGCCGCGAGCGAGATTGAATATCATGGTTTCGGCATTGTCATCGGCGCTGTGCGCCGTGGCAATGATGTCGCAGTCAAGTGTATTCGCCGCGCGCTCAAAAAAGTCATAGCGCGCCTGCCGCGCGGCCTCCTCGATGCCGAGGCGGTTTTCGCGCGCATAGCGCGGCACGTCGCCGCGCTCGGTGACAAGCTCAACGCCCAGCCTCTCGCACAGCGCGGCGACAAAGGCCGCGTCGCGCGCGCTTTCCGCGCCGCGTATGCCGTGGTCATAATGCGCCGCGCACACGCGGATATCGCGCCCCTCGGCATAAGCGAGCAGGACGTGCAGCATGCATACGGAGTCCGCGCCGCCGGAAACGGCGCACAAAACGCTCTTCGTCCCGGCGGGGAGGGTGATGCGGGCGGCAATATCAGTCATCGCGTCTGCTCACCGAGCCGAAGGACGTATACTCCGGCAGCCACGCCAGCTCCACCGTGCCCGTCTCGCCCTTGCGGTTTTTCAGCACTATCGCCTCGGCGAGATTGGGGTTTTCGCATTCTTTATTATAATAGCCGTCGCGGTAAAGGCCGATGACGACGTCCGCGTCCTGCTCAATTGAGCCGGATTCACGAAGGTCGGAGAGTATAGGCCGCTTGTCCTGACGCGATTCGTTGGCACGGGACAGCTGCGACAGGCACACCACGGGGACGTTCAGCTCCTTGGCCATGATTTTCATCATTCGGCTGATGTCGCTGACGGCCTGAGTGCGGCTTTCGTTTGACCAGGAGTGGCCGCTGCCGGCCGACTGCATGAGCTGCAAATAGTCAATCACCACGAGGTCAAGCCCCTCGACGCGGCGGCACTGCGCGTTCATGTCCGACACGGTGAGGGTGGGGTTGTCGTCGATTCTGATGTCGGTGGCGCTGAGCGCCTGCGCGGCGTCGGCGATGGCGCGCCACTGCTGCTCGGTGAGCTGGCCGGTCAAAAGCCCCTGCCCCGGCACAAGCGCCGCGCGGGACAAAAGACGCGAGACAAGCTGCTCGCGCGACATTTCCAGCGAGAATATCGCCACGGTTTTGTGCAGCGTCATCGCCGCATGGAGCGCGATGTTGAGCGCAATACTCGTTTTGCCCATGCCGGGTCGCGCCGCGACAAGGACAAGCTCGGATTTGTTGAGCCCCAGTATCGTCCTGTCAAGGTCGGGCAGACCCGTGCTCAAGCCCGGAATCTTGCTGCCGGAGGCGGCGGTTTCGCTGAGCGTGTCGAAAACATTCTGCACCACGGCGGAGATGGGCATAAGCCCGCCGACATTGCGCCCCTGACGCAGGGCGTAAATCTTCCGCTCGGCTGCCTCCAAAAGCGCCTCGGCCTCGCCTGAGCCCTCATACACCATGGTGTTTATCTCGTCCGCCGTTTCGCCGAGGCGGCGCAACAGCGCGCGATCGCGCACGATGGCGGCGTACTCCATGACGTTGGCAGCCGTGGGCGTGATGCGCATGACCTCGGCCATATACGCGTCGCACTCGTCGGTGTAAACCCCGCGCACGCGCATTTGATCGAGCACCGTGACCGGGTCGATGGTGTGCCCGTAGGCGAACATCGCGGCCATGGTGTCAAAAATGTCGCGGTTGAGCTTGATATAAAATTCCTCGCCGCGGAGGCGTTCGAGCACGTCGGGTATGCACCGCGGGTCAATGAGCATCGAGCCGACAACGGCCTGCTCCGCCGAGGCGGAATGCGGCACGCGGCGGCCTAAAAGTTCGTCCATGGAGTCTTCTCCTCTTCGCCGCTTGTTATCCCTCTACCACCAGCACGTTTATCGCGCCGCTTATCTCATAGCCGAGCTTGGCCTTGACGGTGAAGCTGCCGTAAGACTTGATGGGCTCGGCCTGAACTATCTTGTTTTTCTCCACGTCCATGCCGAACTGCTCGCGCAGGGCGTCGGAAATCTCCTGTGACGTGACCGCGCCGAAGAGCTTGCCGTTTGCCCCGGCCTTGGCGCGAATCGTCACCTGCACGCCGGAAAGCTGCTTGGCGTATTCCTCGGCCTGTGCCTTTTCCTTGGCAATCTGCGCTGCCTTGGCCTTTTCCTTGAGCTTGAAGGCGTTGAGGTTGTCGGGTGTGGCCTCGGTGGCGAGGTTGCGCGGGAAGAGATAGTTTCTCGCGTAGCCGGTGGAAACCTCTTTCAGCTCGCCCTTCTTGCCCTGACCCTTCACGTCTGCATTGAATATGACCTTCATTTATATCTCTCCTTTTTTGAGTAGTCCCTGTTATTGCGTCAGCCGAAATAATCGTCTATCGCGGCATACACCGCGTTGACGGCCTCCTGCGCCGTCTTGTCCTTGAACTGCGCCGCCGCCGCGCTGCGGTTGCCGCCGCCGCCCAGCTTTTCCATGATGAGCTGGACGTTGAGCTCGCCGATGCTGCGCGCCGAGGCAAACGACCCGCCGCCCCCGTCGGGCGAGACGACGATGGACGCGTTCACGCCGGAGATGTTCAGCAGCTCGTCTGCCGCCTGCGCGGCGACGATGCGGTTTTGCGCCTCGTCGGGCACGGCGATGGCGATGCCGCGGTAAAGCTCCGCCCGCTGCATGATTTTATACCGGGCGATGGTGTCCTCCATGCCGGTTTGCAAAAGCTTTTTGACCTCGGTGGTGTCCGCCCCGGCGCGGCGCAAAAACGCCGCCGCGTCAAAGGTGCGGTCGCCCGTGCGTATGGTGAAGCTCTTGGTGTCGAGCACGATGCCGGAGAGCATCGCGTCGGCCTCGCATTT
>CAZUSM010000121.1:0-4953 GCA_964623675.1 uncultured Oscillospiraceae bacterium | reverse complement strand
GTCGGCATATTGGCGCACGTCGACGCGGGCAAAACCACGCTCACCGAGGCGCTGATGTACCTCTCCGGGGGCATAAAAAAGCTCGGCCGCGTCGACAAGCGCGACAGCTTTCTCGACACGCATTCCTTGGAGCGCGAGCGCGGCATCACCATATTCTCGAAACAAGCCGTGTTCGACACGCCCCGCCGCGCCGTCACCCTGCTCGACACGCCCGGCCACGTCGACTTTACCGCCGAGGCCGAGAGGACGCTGTCCGTTTTGGATTATGCAGTCCTCGTTATCAGCGCGACCGACGGCGTTCAGGCGCACACGGAGACCCTTTGGCGTCTCCTGCGCCGGTATGAAATCCCATGCTTTGTGTTTGTGACGAAGATGGATCTCGCCCATTCAGACCGCGAGGCGCTCATGCGCGCCGTTTCCGCGCGCCTCGGCGACGGCTTTGTCGACTTCACCGCCGATGCTGCCGCGCGTGATGAGGCCGTGGCCATGACAGGGGAGAGCGCCATGGAGGCGTATCTCGCCGAGGGGCGGCTTGATGACGCGTTTCTCGCCGCACGCATTGCCGCGCGTGAGCTTTTCCCCTGCTTTTTCGGTTCGGGGCTGAAGCTGGACGGCGTGGACGTGCTCATTGACGCCCTCGACCGCTTCACGCTTGAAAAACAGTGGGGGAGCGCCATGTCCGCGCGCGTGTATAAAATCGCGCGCGACACGCAAAACCAGCGCATGACCTTCGTCAAGCTCACCGGCGGCGAGCTCGCCGTGCGCTCCTCGCTGAAATACCGTGACTTGAACGGCACGGAGCACGAGGAAAAAATCACTCAGCTCAGAATATATAACGGCATGAAGTTCACCTCCGTTGACCGCGCCCGCGCGGGTCAAATCTGCGCCCTCTTGGGGCTTTCGGAGACCTATCCCGGTCAGGGCTTGGGCGCGGAGCGCGAGCTGGACACCCCCATCACCGAGGGCGTGATGAGCTATCGCGTCATTCTCCCCGATGGGGCTGACCCCCGCGTGGTTTTCCCCAAGCTCCTGCTCTTGCAAGAGGAAGACCCCCAGCTTTCGATTGTTTGGACGCCGCAGACCCGCGCGATAAGTGTGCGCCTCATGGGGCGCGTCCAGACCGAGGTTTTCATCCGCCTTGTCAAAGAGCGCTTTGACCTTGACGTCACGCTCGACGCGGGGCATGTGATGTATAAAGAGACCATCGCCGACACGATTGAGGGCGTGGGGCACTTTGAGCCGCTGCGCCATTATGCCGAGGTGCACCTGCTCATGCAGCCGCTCCCGCGCGGCAGCGGCATCGTCGTCGACTCCGCCCTCAGTGAGGACGAGCTTGACGGCAACTGGCAGCGGCTCATCCTCTCCCACGTGCTCGAAAAGCCGCATCTCGGTGTGCTCACCGGCTCGCCGATTACGGACATCAAGTTCACCCTCGCCGCCGGGCGCGCGCACTTGAAGCACACCGAGGGCGGCGACTTCCGCCAGGCGACCTACCGCGCCATACGTCAGGGACTCATGCAGGCGCAAAGCGTGCTCTTAGAGCCGTATTACGCTTTCACGCTCGACGTCCCGCCGGAGCAGCTTGGCCGCGCGATATCCGACCTGCGCGCGATGAACGCGGAGTTTTCCTCCCCCGATGAGAACGGCGGCCTCATGCGCCTGACCGGCGTCGCGCCGGTTGTGGCCATGAACGAATACGCCGCCGAGCTTGTCGCCTATACCCACGGCCATGGCCGCCTCGCCCTGCGCGTCGACGGCTATCGCCCCTGCAAAAATCAGCGCGACGTCGTCGCTGCCGTCGGCTATGACGCCGAGGCGGACACCGAAAACACCGCCGACTCCGTTTTCTGCGCCCACGGCGCGGGCGTGAACATCCGCTGGAGCGACGTGCCGAATTACATGCACCTTGAAAGCTGCCTCGCGCCCAAGCGCACAGACACTGCGCCGCCCCCGCCCGCGCGCCGCGCCCTCAGCATTGACGAGCGCGAGCTGGAGGCGATTATGGAGCGCGAATTCGGCCCGATAAAGCGCCCAGTTTACTCCGCGCGCCGCGTCAACGCCGCCGAGGTGCGCACTCTCCCCGTCGTCGAGCGCAAGCAATATGTGCTCGTCGACGGATACAACGTCATTTTCGGCTGGGACGAGCTGAAAGCCCTTGCTGCGGACAGCATGGATCTCGCGCGCACGCGTCTTGCCGACATGCTCTCCGGCTACGCCGGGTTCACCAAGGCCGAGGTCGTCCTCGTCTTCGACGCTTACCGCACCCCCAACTCCGCCGCCTCCAAGGGCGATTATCACAACATCAAAATCGCCTACACCGACGACGGCGAGACCGCCGACATGTACATTGAGCGCATAGCAAACGAAATCGGTCTCAATTACGATGTCCGCGTCGTCACCAATGACGCGCTCATTCGCCTGTCGGCGCTGCGTTCCGGCGTTCTGCGCTGCTCGGTCAAGGAGTTTGCCGCCGAGCTTGACTGGACGCTCGGCGAGATAGACAAAATCATTCAAGCCACCAACCAAAAAGCACACACAACGAGGCTCATAGATGGAAAAGGATGAACTGATAAAGCGCGCCGAGGACTTGTCCGCGCGCTGTGACCGAACCGGCAAGCTCACCCACACGGCGTTTTTGACGCCCGGTGAACGCATGGAGCTTTCCCGCCTCGGCGGCAAGCTGCCCGTCCGTCCGGTTTTTTGCGGCGGCCACGCCGAGTGCGAGCGCACAGCGGCGTTCTTCCTGCCGTATTATATTGACGAGGAAACCTTCACCCCCGATGATTATATACGCGCCATCCACCTCACGGCGCACTTTGGCGCGCCGGGGCATCGCGACTATATGGGCGCGCTGCTCGCCATGGGCATCGGCCGCGAGTGGCTGGGCGATATATGGGTCAACGGCAGCGAGGCGTATATATTCTGCATGGACAGCGTCGCCTCGCATCTTTCGAGCATTGACAAGGTCGGCCGCTGCGGCGTCACGGCTCGCATGCTTGCCCTTGCCGACGTCCCCGCGCCCAAGCGCGAGGTGAAAGAAGTCAGCTTTTCCGTGATGAGCATGCGCCTTGACGCCGTTGCGGCGGGCATGTTCAATCTCTCGCGCACCGAGGCGGCCAAGCACATCGCCGCTGGTTTTGTCAGCGTCAATTACACCGAATGCATCAAGCCCGACCACGCCGTTTCCGAGGGGGACGTCATCTCCGTTCGCGGCGCGGGCAAGGGCAAGCTCACCGGCACGGGCGGCACATCCCGCAAGGGGCGGCTGTTCGTATATGCCGACATATATAAGTAATTCCGAAAGGAGCTGCACTCATGCAAGAAGCCATATTCCGCTTTGCCACCGAGGGCAAGCCCATCAAGTGCACTCAAATCAAATCCGGCCACATCAACCGCACATATCTCGTCACCACCGACACGGGCGCCAAGTACATTCTCCAGTGGATCAACCGCTATGTTTTCCCCAATGTCCACGCCCTGATGAACAACATTTCCGCCCTCACGGCCTTTTTGGCCGCGCACCCGGACGAAAAGCCCGCCATGATAAGCTATATGACCACCGACGAGGGCGAGGCGTATTTTGACGACGGCAAGGGCGGCGCGTGGCGCGCCTATCGCTTTGTCGACAACAGCATTTGTCTGCAATCTGCCGAGACGGAGGAGGATTTTGCCGAAAGCGCCCGCGCCTTCGGCCACTTCCAGTACGCCCTGCGCGATTTTCCCGCCGACACGCTGGAGGAGACCATTGTCAACTTCCACAACACGCCCGACCGCTTCCGCCAGCTTCGCGAGGCGGTGGAGAATGACGCCTCCGGGCGGAAAGCCACGGTCGCGCGCGAGCTGGACTTCGCCTTCGCGCGCGAAGCGCGCGCCTGCGCCCTGCATAAAATGCGCGAATCGGGCGAGCTGCCCGTCCGCGCCACGCACAATGACACCAAAATAAATAACGTCCTCTTTGACGCCGACACGCGCAAGGCCGTCTGTGTCATCGACCTTGACACCGTCATGCCCGGCCTCGCGGCTTATGACTTCGGCGATGCCATTCGCTTCGGCGCGAGCACCGGCGCGGAGGATGAGCCTGACCTTGACAAGGTCAATCTCGACCTTGGTCTTTTCGCCGCGTTCACGCGCGGCTATCTCCAGGCCTGCCCCAGCCTCACCCCGGCGGAGGTCGACTCCCTCGCCCTCGGCGCGTACACCATGACGCTCGAATGCGGCATACGCTTCCTGGCCGATTACATCAACGGCGATGTCTATTTCTCCGTTGACCGCCCCGGCCATAATCTTGACCGCGCCCGCACCCAGTTCAAGCTCGTTTCCGATATGGAGCGCAATTGGGACGCCATGCGCGCCATCGTCGCCGACGAATACTCGCGCATTCACGGCTGATTCTCTGTTGACGTCACTTTTTCACTGTGATAAAATCGTGTCAATACATATAAGAGGTGTGCATATATGAAATCTACGGTTATTTATTTCAGCGCGACCGGGGGCACTGAGCGCGTTGCCAAGCTCATCGCGGGCAAGCTCAACGCCGACGCTCTCGACATCACGGTCTTTGACTATGACCTCACCTACGGCGAGGACGACTGCATTTTCTTCTGCTTCCCGGTGTACGGCGGGCGCATCCCCGCGCCGATGTACAAGCGCATGCAGGGCATACGCGGCGAGAACACCAACGCCGTCATGGTCGCGGTTTACGGCAACCGCGCGGTTGATGACGCGCTCATCGAGATGAGCGATTTGGCGCGCTCCAAGGGCTTTCGCACCGTCGGCGGCGCGGAAATCGTCGCGCCCCACTCCGTTGACAGCCGCATCGCCGCCGATCGCCCCGACAGCGCCGACATTGCCAAGCTCAATGACTTCCTCGAAAAGCTCATGGCCAAAGAGCGCTTCAACGTCGTCGCCATGCCCGGCAGCCACGATTATAAAAAATATGACGGCCTGCCGTTC
>CAZUSM010000120.1:0-4965 GCA_964623675.1 uncultured Oscillospiraceae bacterium | reverse complement strand
TGCTCATCCCCGCCGACAGCGGCGTGGAGATTAACGGAATCGGCGTGAGCATTCAGCCGGGCGAGAACCGATAGCGCCCCGCCGCACGCCAAGGAGGTTAGCCAATGGCCGAGAGATATGAGAAAAAATACGCCCTGCCCGAAAGGCTTTATGCCGACGGGGCACCCGTTATCATCGACACGGGCGCGCTTTTATACGACAACACGGCAAAGCGGCACTTGGTGCAGCTCAATTTCCTGTGCCTTGCGGAAAAGGCGGTGGCCTTTGTGCGCGTGAGCATAACGCCGACGGACGCCGACGGCGGCGCGCTCGGCGAGGGTGTGACGTATCTGTACAGCGAGCTCAACGCCAAGCGCGATGACGAATTCGGCCGCAAGGCCGCCATAATCATTCCCGACGTCACGCCGGAGAGCTTTCGCGTTTTCGTGCAGGAGGTCGGGTATGCCGACGGGAGCGCATGGGACGGCACCGGCGCGGCGTGGACGCCGCTCAAGGGCGCAAAAAAGCTCGCCGAGGCACTCGGCGACGAGGAGCTTGCCCGGCAATACCGCATACGCTACGGCAGTGACTGCGTGCTTTTGCCCGAAGGCGAGCGTGGGCTGTGGACTTGCACCTGCGGCGCGGTGAACCGCGACGAGGAGGAAAAATGCCACCGCTGCCGCCGCGTTTATGCCGCGCTGAAAAACGTGAATGTCGGGTCGCTGCGCTCGGAGAGCGCACAGCGCGTGGAAAGCGAGCGGCAGCAGGCCGACGAGGAGCAAACGGAGAAAAAGGCCGCGCGCAAAAAGCTTATTATAACGCTTGCGGTGCTCGTGCCGCTCATCATAGCTGCGATTGCGGCGTTTGTCGTCGTGCCGCGATACATGCAGGAAAAAGAGGATTACGCCGCGGCGCAGTCGCTTTTGGCCGCAGGGCATTATGACGAGGCCGAGGCCGCGTTTGCCGCGCTCGGCGATTATGCCGACAGCGCGGAGATGGCCGAAAAGGCCGTGCCGTATGCGCGGGCGGAGTATCTTGTCAATTGCGCGGTGCAGGACGATGTGGGCGGGCTGCTCTCCATCGGTCTGAAGCGGTCGGACGTGGCCGAGGGCGAGACCGTGGCCGTGGCACTGTACCGCGAGGCGGCAGCACGCTTTGAGGCTCTGGGCGATTACGAGGACAGCCGAGAGCGCGCCGAGAGCGCGCGAAAGGCCGTGGACGATTATTTCGACGCGCAAAAGCGCGCGGCATATGACGCGGCTGCAGCTCTGCTCGACGAGGGGGCATACCTCGCCGCGCGCGACGCGTTTGCCGCGCTCGGCGACTACGCCGACAGCGCGGAGATGAGCACGGAGTGCATGTACCGCCGCGCCTCGGCACTGGTGGAATACGTGGAGAAATACTTCACCGAGGGCGTATACGCCGCGTTCAGCGGCACCGTTGACGAAAAGAGCGCGGTTTATATCCCGCAGGGGGTGTTCTCGAGCTACGGCAATGATATTTCCTCGGATATGCGCGACATACTGCGCGGCGACGGCGTTGAGGTGACGATTGCCGACGCGCCGGGCGAAGGCGTCAAGCCCATATGTCAGGCCGTTGCGGAGGAGCTTTACGCGCTCGGCGATTATGCCGACGCGCCCGCGCTTATCGAGCGCGCGCTCATCGCCGGGGATTATACCCGCCCATTCTACACCAAGTGCGCCGAGGGCGATATCATCGGCGCGTACCAATGGCTGAGCACGTACACGGGCGAATTCGAACGGCGCGAGGAATGGCTCGCCCTGTTGGAGCTTTATGCGCCGTATTGCGGAACGTGGGAGCTTTACAGCGGGGATTTGACGCTCATCGCGCAGACCGCGGGCTTGAGCCACAAGTGCAGCAGCTTCACCTCGAAGGTCGCCATAGCGGACGACCATGCCTCACTGGTGATATACCCCGCAGGCGGAGAAGCCTATCCCATTGAGCTGACGGCCGAAATCGGCAAGGTCGGCTTCGGCGTATCAACCGACGAGAGCACGACTTATTACGCCATCATCTCCAACTTCGGGCGGCTGACCTACACGCGCTATTCAACACTTTCCGCCCAAGCGGGCAACCAGAGCGTGGAATACTCCAAGGTCGGGTGAGCCGACGGGCGCATTTGCGCTCGGTGTGAGGCATATAATGTGAGTGCGATTATAAGTGAAAGGAAGTGCGGCAATGGCAGATGGCCGTGAGGCCGGGTCGCGGCGCAATAAACGGCGCAAAGCGCGGCTTGCCGCGCTCGCCGCAGTGCTGGCGGCGGTGAGTGCGTGGCTCATATGGGGCAACGGCGCGCTCATGACAACGCGCATTGCCGTGCGCTCGCCGCGCATTCCGCAGGAGTTTGACGGGTTTTGCATTGCGCAGGTGTCCGATTTGCACGATGCGCAGTTCGGCGAGGACAACAGCGCGCTCGCCGCGCTCATCGCCGAGAGCGCGCCGGACATCATCGTGATAACCGGGGATCTCATCGACTCGAACCGCACGGACATTGACCGCGCGCTGTCCTTTGCGCGCCGCGCGGCTGAAATCGCGCCGGTATACTATGTCACGGGGAACCACGAGGGCGCGCTGATGGAATATTGGCGGCTGCGCGACGGCTTGAGTGAGCTCGGCGTGCACGTTTTGACCGACCGGAGCGAGGATATTTCGCGCGGTGGCGCGGTCATACGCCTTATCGGGCTCGATGACCCGAATTTCGCCACGCATGAGGAAATTGCGGCGGGCTTTGACGCGATGATACGCGATAAGCTCGTGAAGCTTACGGCGGAAGACGAATACGGCGTGCTGCTCGCGCACAGGCCGGAGTATATCGAAAGCTATGCCGCAGGCGGGGTCGATCTCGCGCTGTGCGGCCATGCGCACGGCGGGCAGGTGCGTCTGCCGCTTGTCGGCGGGCTGATTGCGCCGGGTCAGGGCTTGCTGCCGAGGTACGACAGCGGCCTGTACACCGTCGGCGGCACCGACATGATCGTCAGCCGCGGCCTCGGCAACAGCGTTTTCCCCCTGCGAGTAAACAACCGCCCCGAGCTCGTTTTGATAATTTTGCAGCACGGGTAGGGTCAATACGCTTGCAATGCAAAAAACGGTATAAATCACAAAGCTTCGTGATTTATACCGTTTTTTATTATTCGGCTTTATTTATTTTGCGGTATTCCATGGGGGAGATGTTTTCGGCGCGGCGGAAGGCTTGGGAGAAGTAGCTGGAGGAGGAAAAGCCGAGCATTTGGGCGATTTGGGAGGCGGAGAGGTCGGTTTCCTCCAGGAGGTGCTTACTCTCGTCAATGCGGCGGGAAATCATGTAATTGATGGGCGAGACGCCGTATTCGCGCTTGAAAACATGCGAGAGATAATACTTGTTCATGTGCGCCTCGGCGGCGAGCTGCTCAAGCGTGAGGGGATATTTATAATTATTGTCTATATACCGGCGCACGGCGACACACTGGCGGTTATCTGATACGGTCTGAGTTTCGGCGGGGGCGGGCAGGCCGGTCGAGCGCATGAGGCGGATGAGCAAAATCTCCATGAACGCCTGACACACGTCTTCATACCCCGTCTGCTTCGACTCCATCTCCCACAAAATATTGCGCATGCAGGTGGAAACCTCGGAACTGTCGAGGCGGTTGAAGATGAAATATTGCTCGGTGGTGCTGTTGGGTATGCCAAGCTCGATGCCCTCGATGCCGAGGACGATGTACTCCAAGGGCTGGGCGTTGAGGCTGATCTCCGTGTGGACGACGTTGGGGTTGATGATGACGAGATTGTTGGTGTCGACGGGGTATAGCTTATCCTCGATGAGGAACTGCCCCTTGCCGCCGGCGATGTAAAATATCTCGACGTGGTTGTGCGTATGCGGGACGGAGTGCCAGTCGCCGCTGTATTTGGCGCTGGCCGCGCTGAGGAGCTTGGCCGTGCCGCGGATAGTGTATGGCTTTTTCTTGTTGAGGCTGTAATGGCTGCTGCTCATGTGCTCACCCCATTTTTATTTATATTGGCATTATATATCGCTTTATTGCTTTTTGCAAGAGCAAATAAGCGAAAATCACACGCTAACAAAACAGCGAATTAAAGCCCGAATGTGCGTTTCAGTGCAATGTGCACAAAACAAACACGTAAAAATTGAACGAAACGACGAAAAACACGCGAAAGCAAGATTTATAAAAAAGCAGACAATAATCGACTTGAGAATAAGTCAATTTTTTGTATACTATATAATCAATGAAAGTTATCTTTCAGACAATCAAAATATGGAGGAATACCTAATGAAAAAGTTCCTTGCACTCCTTATGGCTCTGATCATGGTTCTGTCCATGGCGGCCTGCGGCGCATCCGAGGCACCCGCTGCCGAAGCCCCCGCAGCCGAGAGCGCTGAGGCCGAAGCTCCCGCAGCCGAGGCTCAGAAGATTCAGGTTGCTGCCATTGAGACCGCTTACGGCTCTGAGATTTGGCAGAACGTCACCGCTGCATTCACCGAGACCACCGGCATCGAGGTCGAGCTCATCACCGACAAGAACCTCGAAGACGTCATCTCCGCGTCCATGCAGGGCGGCGATTACCCCGATGTCATCCATCTGGCCACCGGCCGTCCCGCCGGTCTGACCGAGCAGTTCATCAAGGATCAGGCCATCGTTGAGATCACCGACGTTCTCTCCATGACCGTTCCCGGCGAGGACGCAGTTGTCGCCGACAAGATCTCCGGCGGCTTCACCGAGACCTCCCTCACCAACCCGTACAACGACGGCAAGACCTACCTCGCCCCCATGTTCTACTCCCCCTGCGGCCTGTTCTACAACGCCGCCCTCTTTGAGGCAAAGGGTTGGGAAGTTCCCACCACTTGGGACGAGATGTGGGAGCTTGGCGACAAGGCTCTTGAGGAAGGCATCTACCTCTTCACCTACCCCACCGCAGGCTACTACGATGCTTTCATGTACGCTCTGATGTACTCCATCGGCGGCTCCGAGTTCT
>CAZUSM010000119.1:0-4976 GCA_964623675.1 uncultured Oscillospiraceae bacterium | reverse complement strand
TCAAGAAGGTCTATCGCCTTTATAACCGCGAAACCGGCATGGCCGAGGCGGATTATATCTGCCTGCGCGACGAGCTTGTTGACGACAGCAAGCCCTTGGAGCTGTGCGACCCCGACGCGCGCTGGAAGCGCAAAACCCTCACCGACTTCCGCGCAGAAGAGCTGCAAAAGCCCATCTTCCGCGCCGGCGAGCTGGTGTATGCCGAGCCGAGCCTGAAAGAAATCAAAACCCACTGCGCCTATTCCGTCAGCACCCTTTGGCCGGAGGTCAAGCGCTTTGACAACCCGCATCGTTACTACGTTGACCTCTCCCCGAAGCTCATGGAGCTGAAGGACAGCATGCTCGCGGAGTTCTCCCGCCACGGCGAGGCGGCAACTGGCATTTGACAAAACCGCGATTTGCCTGTATTATAGGTGTTTGTAATAATCTATATTGAGGTACGTATATGTTAGACAGTGAAATCTACGGGCTTATTGTTGCCCTCGGCATACTTTTGGCCATGTTTTTCGTGGGCGTGTTCTGCGTGACGGTGAACGTGGACAATCTGCGTCTGCGCCGCCAATATAAAGACGATGACTCCATGGCCGAATACGTCAAGAAAGAGACGATGAAGGGCCTCGCGCTGATTATAATCGAGCTCGCCCTCGCCGCCGCCCTGCTGCTTGTCAAAGCTACGCTATTTAATTGAATAAGCGAACCGTATAACAACCACCCCGCCGTCCCGGCGGGGTGGTGATTTTTGGCTTATTATATATTGTATATGGTTTTCACCCCCCGCTCAACCTCTTCATCCACTTTCTCCTCTTAAACCCCACCACGGAAATCGCGAACCTTACGCATTCCTCCAGTGATAATATGAAGTACACATACGGAATCTCCAGCTTGAGCGTGAACGCGGAGACAAGGCCGAGGGGGACGCCGATGAGCCAGGTGCCGACGACGTCGATGACCATGACGTATTTCGTCCTGCCGCCGCTGCGGAGTATGCCGCCGCCGAGGATCATGTTGAGCACCTTGAAGGGCGCGATGAGCGCGTAGGCGCACAAAATGCGGCACGTCAGCTCGCGCACCTCCGCCTCGACGGCGTATATGCGCACGTACAGCCCGCTCGTCGCCACCACGAGCACCGACAGCAACACCGACCCCGCCGCGCCGTACAGTAGCAGGCGCTTTCCGGCGGCGTAAGCGCCGTCGTAATCCTCGCGGCCGAGCCGCTTGCCGACGATGACGCCGGCGGCCTGTGACAGGCCGCACAGCGCGCCGAACACCAGCCCCTGCACCGGGTTGATGAGCGTCATGGCCGCGCTCGCGGCCGTGCCGATATGGCCGTAAATCGCGGCGTACACATTCTCCCCGATGCTCCACACCGCCTCGCACACCAGCACCGGCAGCAGCATCGCCAAATACTGCCGCAGGTTGAACGGCTCGCGCGCCCCCGGCGCGGCGAGCCGAACCCCGCCGCCCGGCATACCGCCCCGGCACAAGGCCGCCAGCATTATCGCGAAATTCGCAAACTGCGCGATGACCGTGGCGATGGCCGCGCCGCGCGCGCCCATCGGCGCAAAGCCGCACTTGCCGAAAATCAGCACGTAGTTAATCCCCGTGTTCAACAGCGCAGACACGATGCTCGCGTACAAGGGCAGCCCCGGCCTCTCGGCGCAGCGATAGAGCGTCGACAACAGCGTCGCCCCCGCCGAGGGCAAAAACGTCCACGCGATTATGGCGAGATACTCCGCCGCGGCCCGCGCGGTGTCGGCGTCCGTGGTATAAAGCAACATGACGCGCTCCGGCCACACGGCGCACAGCGCCGTGAACCCCGCCGCCACTGCCGCCGCGAGCACGAGGTTGACCCAAAAGCTCCGCCGCACCTCGCGTGAATTTTTCTGTCCGAGATACTGCGAAATCATAATCCCCGCCACCGCGCCTATCGCCGAGGCGACGACAGAGAATATCGAGGCGAACTTGCCCGCCAAGCCCACGCCCGCGATGCTCACGCTTCCGAGCCGGCCTATCATTATCTGGTCGACTATGCTGAACGACGATTGCAGCATCGATTGCAGCGCCACCGGCACTGCCAGCGCGCACACCGCCGCAAAAAACGGATGTCTATCCTTCATCCCGCGCCCTCCCTTGCTTTTTCACGCCCAGTATAAGCATATCCACGCCCAAAAGCAAAGGTTAAACGCGTAACCTCTCACAAAAAAGCACGCCCGGAATTGTGGAAGTTCCACAATTCCGGGCTATACTTCTATTTCACCCACGGCTCACCGGCGCGCGGGGGCGCGCGCCGTACTCTCACGCACCACCAGCTCCACGGGCAGCGTCACCGTGCCGTCGGCGCTCGCGCCCGCGCGCAGCGCCGACAGGCGCTCGATGGCAATTTTGGCGCGCAGTGCGCCGTCCTGGCGCACGGTGGTCAGCGGGGGCGAGCAGAGCGCCGCAAACGGCACATCGTCAAACCCCGCCACGGACATCTCCCCCGGCACGTCCACGCCCTTTTTCGCGAGAAACGCGATCAACTCCGCCGCGTAAAAATCCGACGCGGCGAACACCGCCGTCGCCGCGCGCAGCGCCGCGAACTCCCGCTCATAAAACTCCAGTCTCGCCGCGCGCCCCATCGGCACGACGATGCGCGTGCATTCGCGGCCGAGGCCGCGGCACACGCCGTCCGCGCGCTCCTTGTCCACGCCGCTGTCGTTGTCGGCGATGCACAGCACGCGCTCGTGGCCGAGGCGCTTGAACAGCTCGCCCACCTGCCGCCCGCCGTCGAAGTTGTCCAGCGCGAGGTTGACAATGCGCTCAAAGCTGTCCCCGAAGCCGTCATACACCGCAAACGGCAGACGAATATGCTGCCGCAGATAAACATAGTCCTGCCGGCAAAAGCCTATCACCACCAAGCCGTCCATGTTCCACATCGAGGCGAATTTGATAATCTCCCCCGCGTCCTTGGCCTTTTTGACCATCATGAACTGCCCGTGCGCCTCGATTTGGGTGGAAAGGTAGTCGAGCGTGGAGGCAATGAACGCGTCGGACAGCGTCGCGCCCTCGTACTTTTCGTGGTCGTTGACGAACACGCCGATGATGCGCGAGGCGTTTTGCGCCAGCAGCACCCCGGCCATGCTGGGGATGTACTCCCGCTCCTCCAAAAGCGCCTGCACACGCCGCACCGTCTCGTCCGAGACGCGCGCAGTTTTCCCGTGGATCACGTTGGACACCGTCGCCGTGCTCAGTCCCAGCTCGTCGGCGATGTCGCTTATTCTCACGCGCTGTGCCATGCCCGCCGCCCCTTTCCTCGTTTTCGCCCATTTTACCACAGCCGCCCCGCTCTTGACAATCACCCGCGCCGGGTTTATCATCAAATCGTGCAAACGCCGCCACGGCGTGACAGAATTTTTCCCCGCTTACTATTATAATTATAGGGAACAAAATCCCCGCCAAATCGGTCATATAGATATTCACGAATTTCTCATATTTTTATGTTAAAATCCCACCATCAAGATGAAAGGAACGACGTTTTCATGAAAAAGCTCAAAGCCCTGTGCGCGTTTGTCGCGTGCGCCCTGCTCGTCTCGCTTGCCATGCCCGCCGCCTTCGCCGACAGCTCAGGCGCGGATGACACCCTCATCGCCATTGACGAGGCCGTCACCGTCGCAGTCGGCGAGACGTATTACAACAACGGCGATATCGCCTTCAATAACGGCGGCACGGTTTTCAACAACGGCGGAACTGTGTTCAATAACGGCGGCGTGGTGTTCAACAACGAAGGCGTCGTTTATAATAACGGCGGCACGGTGTACAACAATTCCGGCACGGTGCACAACAACGCCGGACACGTCGAGGACAACTCCGTCGCGGCTGCCGCCGTCACCGGCGCGGACAAGCTCAGCGACAGCGCGGATAAAGCCGATAAAGCCGACAAGGCCAACAAAACCGAGAAAAGTGAATATACCGTCACCTTTGCGGGTGATTACATGCGCTTTATCGACATCGAGGGCGTGGGCGACGTCGGCGCGCTGACGCTCACTGCCGAGGACAAGGTCGAGATTACGCCCAAGGACGGCGTGACCCTGACCGACGCCGTGACCACGGCGGGCGCATGCACCGTGGACGATGAGGGCGTCATCACCCTCCAAAAGGTCGACCGCGACGGCACGCTCACCTTGAAATTCAAGCTCGACGCGCCCACCGTCACCCCCGATGCGGGCGCTTACGGCGATGACGTGCTCGTCACGCTCGCCGCCCCCTATCAGAACGCGAAAATCTATTACACCCTCGACGGCACCACTCCCACTACCGGCAGCACACCCTATACCCTGCCCTTTGAAGTCGACAGCAGCTGCGTCCTGAAGGCCATCGCCACGGCGGAATACGCCACGCCCAGTGACGAAATTGAGGCGAATTACAGCTTCCCCGTCGTGTCGGATGTGGACCTCGGCACGGTGCAGGTGGGTTATAAATCCGTCGCAGCCAAGGCCGTCACGGTCAAGAACACCGGCCTCGGCGCGCTGAAAATCGCCTCCGCCGCACTCGCCGGTGACGACAAGGATTCTTTCACTCTCTCCACCGAGAAGGGCGGCACAGTCGCCACCGGGCAGAGCAACACAAAGACCTGGACAGTCGCCCCCAAGACCGGCCTTGCCGCCGGTGAATATGAGGCCGAGGTCGTCTTCACCCTCGATTCCGGCGACACCATTGACGCCGACGTCACCTTCACCGTCAAAGCCCCTGCATCCAAAAAAGCTTAAAGGATTTTAAGCATATCCGCCCGACTCCATAATTTTTCATGGGGTCGGGCTTATTTTCGACACTGAATAAGCAATTGTATAGAAAAACTTTGCTGAAAATGCCGCAATTTGCATAATGTTATCATTGATTTATTCAGGGAAATAAGTTATAATAAAGTCAATCTTGTGTAAATGATTGACGCACGAGAAAGCATCTACACGTCACCATTTATAAATAAGAAAGGAAGCGAA
>CAZUSM010000118.1:0-5017 GCA_964623675.1 uncultured Oscillospiraceae bacterium | reverse complement strand
CGTCAGCCCCAACAAAACCGTGGAGGGCTGCGTTTGCGGACTGATTTCGGCAATTATCACGGGCTTTATCATTTATTATATACCCGCGCTGTGCAAGGGCTTGGCGCTGTGGCAGTGCGTGGTGACCTGCGCGCTGGCATCGACACTCGGTCAAATCGGCGACCTCGCGGAATCGCTCATCAAGCGCATGATCGGCGTGAAGGACTTCTCCGACCTCATTCCGGGGCACGGCGGCATGTTCGACCGCGTGGACAGCCTGATGTTCTCAATCCCGACGGCCTACTTCTGCCTTTTCATATTCAGCCTGATTTAATCAAACCGTTACACGTCTCATCAAGCGAAAGGAGTTATAATGGACACCGTTTCCACGCAGTTTGACAAGAAAGCAATGCTCATCATAAACCCCGTATCCGGCAAAAGGCTGGTGCTCAAGCACCTGACGGGCGTCATCCGCAGTCTGATGGACGCGGGATACACCGTCAGCACCTACATCACCTCGCGTCGAGGCGAGGCGACGGAATTTGTGCAGCGCTACGGCAGGGAGTATGACCTTGTGTGCTGCACCGGCGGGGACGGGACGCTCAACGAGACCATCACCGGCCTTGCCAAGGAGGAAATCGACGTGCCGCTGGGCTATATCCCCTGCGGGAGCACGAACGACTTCGCCCTTTCGCACAAGCTTTCCACCGACATTCCCACCGCCGCGGCCAACGTCGCCTCCGGCAACCGCCGCCGCTATGACATCGGCCGCTTCGGGGACAGCTTTTTCACCTATGTGGCGGCGTTCGGCGCGTTTTCGTGGCTGTCGTACACGACCGACCAGCGCATGAAAAACGTGCTCGGCCACACGGCGTACATTCTCGACGCGGTGAAGGACGTTTACAAGATCAAGCCCCAGCATGTCCGCATGACGGCAAACGGCACGGTTTATGAAAATGATTACATTTTCGGCGCGGTGTGCAACTCCACCTCCGTGGCCGGGACGTTCGAGCTGCCCTCCGATGTGGTGGACACGGCGGACGGCGTTTTCGAGGTGCTGCTGGTGAAGATGCCGGAGACGCTCATCGAGCTCAACTCCATCATCACCGCCGTGCTCACTCAGGACTATTCAAACCCGCTCATCACCTTTTTCCAAGCCAGCTCCATCGAGATTGACAACGCCCCCGACCTTTTCTGGGCGCTCGACGGCGAGTGCTCCGGCGGCTATGAGCACATCCACATTGAGCCGATGCGCGAGTTTTTGAATTTGCAGGGCTGATTGTTCACAGGCTATCGGAATATAAAGCTACACCGCCCCCGGCACGTCGCTGGGGGCGGTGTTTGTTATGCAATAATTTCGCCGTTGAGCACCGCGCGGGTGAGCTTGTCGCCGGAATAGCAGAGCTTGAGGGAGAAAAAGGGCGCGTCGGTGGCGATGAGGCGGAGGAAAATCTTGTCCCCCTCCCACATGGGCAGCGACAGCAGCGCCTCGCAGTCAATCCACTCCAGGTCGCCCTCGTCGCACTCGCGGATTGCGCCGGTGAACGCGTCGCAGGTGAAAAGGTGCATGTACTCCGTGCCCCATTCGTCGGACACGAACGTGACTATCCCGCGATAGCGCCACGCCGTCGGCGTCAGCCCCGTTTCCTCGCGCATTTCGCGCGCCATGCACTCCTCCGGGCTTTCTCCCGGCTCGAACTTTCCGCCGATGCCGATCCACTTGTCGCGGTTTTCGTCGTTTTCCTTTTTCACGCGGTGCAGCATGAGATATTCGTTGCCGCGCTCGATGTAGCAAAGCGATGAGTTTTTCATGGTTTCACCTATTGCAATAGGCTGCCGGTTGCGGCAGCCTATATTTTTATCAAAGGGTCAAATCTCCGTCTTTGACCCAGCCGAGGCGGCGGCAAAGGCGGTTTATGAGCGGGGTGAGGACGGCGGGGAGGACAATGGCAATGAGCGCGAGGCCGAGCCAGTCAAAGCCCGTCGGGGTGATGGCGCTTGCGCCCTTGGCGACGGCCTCCTCGGCGGGGGCGAGCCAGCCCGTCCACACGCCGATGGGGCCGCAGAGGCCACACGTGCCCATGCCGGAGTTGATGGCCGCGCCGTTCATTTGAAGCTTGAACAGACACGTGGCGACAGGGCCGGTGATGGCCGAGGCGACGGTGGGCGCAATCCACACGCGCCAGTTGCGCACGATGTTCGGCATTTGCAGCATGGACGTGCCCAGCCCCTGACTGACGAGGCCGCCCCAGCCGTTTTCTTTGAACGACATCACGGCAAAGCCCACCATCTGCGCGCAGCACCCCGCCACGGCCGCGCCGCCGGCAAGGCCGGTCAGCTGCAAAACGGAGCATATCGCCGCCGAGGAGATGGGCAGAGTGAGCGCCATGCCCACCAGCACCGACACCGCAATGCCCATCCAAAACGGCTGGAGCTTTGTGGCGGAATCAATGAGCAGACCGAACGCCGAGGCCGCCGTGCCGATGGGCGGGGCGATCCACTTGGCAAGAGCCACGCCGACGAGAATGGTGACGCCGGGCGTGACGAGAATGTCGATTTTCGTCTCTTTGCTGACGGCCTTGCCGCATTCGGCGGCGACAATGGCGATGATGAGCACAGCCAGCGGCCCGCCCGCGCCGCCCTCTGCGTTGGCGGCGTAGCCCACCGCCGCGAGGGAGAAGAGCACCATGGCGTCGGCCTTGAGCGCGTACCCAATCGCCACGGCCATCGCCGGGCCGGACACGCTCATTGCAAACGCGCCCACATCGACCAAAAAGTCAAGCCCCAGTTGCTGGCCGAGAGTTTTGATAATCGTGCCTATCAAAAGCGAGCAGAAAAGCCCCTGCGCCATTGCGCCGAGGGCATCTATGCCGTAGCGCTGGGCGGAGAACACGATATTCTTTCTTGCCAAAAAGTTTTTGAATTTCATCTTTTCATTCCTTTTTGCGCGTATTATCTCTCAAAAATCAATTCACCACGTTCTGCGGATTCCCATTCAGGAACGTGCGGATATTATCCGCCGTGCAGTCGACAATGCGCTGGCGGCTTTCCTTGGGCAGCCAGCTTACGTGCGGGGTGATGATGCAGCGGGGGGCGGAGAGTAGCGGATTGTCGGGGAGAATCGGCTCGTGGTCAACCACGTCAAGCCCCGCCGCCCAGACCTTGCCGCTGTGAAGCGCGTCGGCCAAATCCTGCGAGCGGATGAGCACGCCCCGGCCATTGTTGATGATTATCACGCCGGGCTTCATCTTTGCGATGCTGTCGGCGTTTATGATGCCGGTGGTGGCCTCGGTGGCCGGGCAGTGGAGGCTGATGACGTCGGCGCGGGCATAAAGCTCGTCGAGCGTGACGTATTCGCCGATGGCCTCACCCTCCGGGCAGCGGCTGCGGTTATAGGCGATGACGGTCATGCCCAGTGCGCGCGCGACTGCGCCCACGGCGCGGCCGATGCGCCCGAAGCCGATGATGCCCATGGTTTTGCCGGCAAGTTCGATGAGGCGGTGCTCGCCCACGGTCTCTTGGCCGCAATCGTGCCAATGGCCGGCGTGGACGCGCTCGGAATAATGCGCGGCGTGGCAGCAGACCTCCATCAGCAGCGCGATGGCGTACTGCGAGACGGACTGCGTGCCGTAAGACGGGACATTCGAGATGGCGATGCCGCGCGCGCGGGCGGCATCGAGGTCAATGGTGTCATACCCTGTCGCGGTGAGCGTGACGTATTTGAGCTTGGGGCAAGCGTCAAAAATGGCGGCGTTGCGCATGTCTGGCTTGTCGGCGACGAGAATGTCCGCATCATGGGCGCGCTCGACGAGCGCGGCAAAGTCAGCCGGGTGGTCATGATGAATCTCAAGCTCGCCGAAAGGCAAAAGGCAGTCCCAATTCAAGTCGCCGAAGTTGAAATAGCTGTCATCAACGACGCAGATTTTCATGGTTTCCCGCTCCTTTCACGCGTTGAGCAGCGCCGCCGCGGCAGAGCCGGGGAGCGTGGTCTCGCGGCTGACCTTGATGACGGCGTGCTTGTTCAGCACCTTTGCGCCCACCTCGGCGAGAAGCTCTTCGAGCATGGGGCGGAAATAGCGGCTGCGGTCGACGAGCGAGCCTTCGGCGCAGACGCACACGGGGCGCTCTGCGTCGTTGCCCGTGCCGGTGAGCAGCATGATGGCGGTGAGATTGGCGCACATGCACTGCGCCGAGCGGCGGAAAAGCTCAAGGCTGATAGTCTGCGCAAAGTCGGCGTCGTCGGCGTTGTCGGAAACCAGCTCCAAGCGCTCGCCGCATGCCCACGCGTCGATGAACGACGCGTCGATTTTCCCCAGCTTGCGCACTCTCGCGCAGGATTCGGCGCTGAGCAGCCCTTCATCCGCCGCCGCGTTGAGCATGAGGCGGCCAAGCTCGCCGAGGTACACGCCCGCGGTCAGCTTTTCCATGATTTTTTCGTCGGGATTGTTGCTTTCGCGGTCGAGAATCACGTCGAAATCGCCCTGCGGTATACCGTCATAGAGGCCGGATTCGAGATTGATGAGTATGGAGTCGGCGGAGGCGATGTGGAGCTTTGGAATGCGCGAATAGGGCAGAATGCAGCAGGTATTTGTGCCCGTGCCGCTGATTTGGCCGATGAAGCCGCCGTAAAGCGAGCGGTCGAGCGTGCAGGCCGAGCCGAGAAGGGCGGCCACGGTGTCGTTGAGGATGAAAACGCGCTTGCCCGTGACGCCGCGCCGCGCCAGCTCCTCCGTCAGCGCCGCGCCGACGAGCTTGCCGGATGAGCCGGTGATGACGACCTCTTTGTCGATGCGCTTGACGAGGCCGTCAATCTCCGGGGTGATGTCGGCGTTATAGGAAAAGCAGAAGCCGACGAGGTCGGTTTTGTCCATGAGCGGCATTATCCCGTCCGCGACGAACGCGATGAACTCCTCCCACGTGGCAGGGGTGTCGATGCCGGGCATTTTGTGCTTGACCACGTCTGTCAGCTCATAGCCGTCGGCGTTGAACGTGACGAGGCCGCAGCGGAAGTTCGTGCCGCCCGCGTCGATGACGGCGA
>CAZUSM010000117.1:0-5040 GCA_964623675.1 uncultured Oscillospiraceae bacterium | reverse complement strand
TGACCTTGGAGGAAAAGGCGTCGCTGATGTCGGGGGCGGATTTTTGGCACACGAAAGGCGTTGAGCGCGTGGGCATTCCGTCGGCGATGATGAGCGACGGGCCGCACGGCCTGCGCAAAATGACCGGCAGCGGCGCGGACATCGGCTTGGGCAAGACCACGCCCGCAACCTGCTACCCCACCGCCGCAAGCCTTGCAAACTCATGGGACGAAGAGCTTTTGCACCGCGTAGGCGAGCACCTGGGCACAGAGGCGGCGAGCGAGGGCGTGGGCATGCTGCTCGGTCCGGGCGTCAACATCAAGCGCAGCCCCCTCGGCGGGCGGAACTTTGAATACTTCTCCGAAGACCCGCTCCTTGCCGGCAAGCTCGCCGCCGCGCTCATACGCGGGATTCAGTCCAAGGGCGTTTACGCGTGTGTCAAGCACTTCGCCGTGAACTCGCAGGAGCTCAGACGCATGACGGTCGACTCCGTCGTCGACGAGCGGACACTGCGCGAAATCTATCTCCCCGCGTTTGAAATCGCGGTCAAGGAGGGCGGCGCAAAGGGTCTGATGACCAGCTACAACCGCGTCAACGGCATATATGCCAGTGAAAACGAGCACCTTTTGCGCGACATTCTTTACAACGAATGGGGCTATGAGGGGCTTGTTGTGAGCGATTGGAACGCGAACAACGACCGCGTGGCCGCGATAAAGGCGGGGCTGACGCTGGAAATGCCGTCATGCGGCGGCATCACGGACGAGCACATCGTCTCCGCCGTGCGCGAGGGGCGCTTGGACGAGGCATTGTTGGACGAGCAGGTGGATAGACTCTTGTCCTTCGCCTTTTCCGCCGACCGTCTGCGCCAAAAGAGCGCGAGCTATGACCGCATGGCGCACCACGCCTTTGCCCGCGCCGCCGCCGAGGAAACGGCGGTGCTGTTGAAAAACGAGGGCGGCATACTGCCCATCACGCGGCAGGGCACGCGCGTGGCGCTCATCGGCGCGTTCGCCGACGAGCCGCGCTGTCAGGGCGCGGGCAGCTCGCGCGTGGCAACAGTGTTTGAAGACTGCGCGGCGAACACTCTGCCGCTTTGCGGCATGAACATCACGGGCTACGCCCCCGGCTTTGAAAAAAGCGGGCGGGCAAACGGCGCGCTTGTCGCCGAGGCCGTGGAGCTTGCAAAGGGCGCGGATGTGGCGCTGCTGTTTCTCGGCTTGCCGGACATCAACGAGGCCGAGGGCGAGGACAGGGCGGACATGCTCCTGCCCGAAAACCAGCTGGAGCTTCTGCGCGCCGTCGCCGAGGCGAACGCGAACGTCATCGTGGTGCTCTCGTGCGGGTGCGCGGTGGAAATGCAGTGGCATAAATACGCCAAGGCCGTGGTTCACGGCTATCTCGGCGGGCAGGGCGGCGCAATGGCAATGGCGCGGCTGCTGACAGGCCAAACAAACTTCACCGGCAAGCTCGCGGAGACCGTGCCGCTGAGCTATGCCACCGTGCCGTCATCGCCGTATTTCCCCGGCCGAGAGGCCACGGCCGAGCACCGCGAGGGGATATACGTGGGCTATCGCTATTACGAGACGGCGCACGTTCCGGCGATGTACCCGTTCGGCTTCGGGCTGAGCTACACGAGCTATGAATATTCCGACCTTCGCATTGACGGCGACATCGTTCGCTTCAAGATAAAAAACACGGGGCGCATGGCGGGCGCAGAGGTCGCCCAGCTTTACATCGCCCCGCACACCAACGGCATGTTCCGCCCGGCGAAAGAGCTGCGCGCCTTTGCGCGCGTCCCCCTCGCCCCCGGCGAGGAGCGCGAGGTGGAGCTGCGACTCAATGAGCGCGCCTTTGCCGCGTGGAACACGGCGGCAAACCGCTGGGCGGTCGAGCCGGGCAAATACGAGGTGCTCATCGGCGCATCGTGCACCGACATTCGCCTTTCCGCCGAGCTTGAGAAAACCGGCGAGGCGCTTGAAAACCCATGCGACCGCGAGGCGCTTGAGCCTTATTATTCCTGCGACGTGTTCAGAATCCGCAAAGAGCACTTCGCCGCGCTTGTCGGCGGCAAGCTGCCGCGGGCGAAATGGCGGCGGGAATATAAGCTCGGCATGAACGACAACATCAGCCAGGGCGAATATCTCAAAAAAGGGCTTGGCCGCCCGCTTTACCGCACGATGACGGCGGCGCAGGACGCTCTGCGCGCCGTGGGAATGTGGCAGGCCGCGGGCAACGTCGGCTTCATCGCGAACATGCCCTACCGCGCACTGGGGCGCATGTCCGGGCGGCTGGACGATGAGCAGCTTGCAGCGCTGTTGATGCTCGTCAACGGCGAGGACGGCGGCAAAGAGGCCTTTGCCGAGGCCACGAAGCGCCGCATTGAAAAAAATTCACCCGGCAAAAAATAAAACGGAACATTTTTTGCCCCGCGCGGTCAAAATAGTTGATGCAAGGGACGAAATAAAGTTGTATAATGTAATCAAAGATATCATCCGGAGGGAAAAGATATGAAGAAAATCACTGCAACAATATTTGCGCTGGCGCTGGCGGTGTGCCTGCTGCCGACGAGCGCGTTTGCCGTGGGCGCTCTGCCCCAGCCCGACTCTTACGGCTTTGGTCTGCCTCAGCCGGACGGGTATTATGACTCCTCTGTCGGGTGGAGCAGCAACGACGGCAGCGTGAAAGAGGACTACACGTTCTCTGCCTCCGTCCCCACCCCGTCCGTCTCCGCCCAGCCCACGGATTATTCCGGCGCACTCGGCGGCTTGCCCGGCGTGCTGAGCGTGGGCGTTTCGGGCGCGGCAGCTTCGTCGCTGAGATACCAGTGGTACGCCGTTGATGTGGCCGGCTTGGGCGCATACACGGCCATTCCCGGCGCAACCGACGCCGTTTACACCCCCGCGCAGACCCCCGGCACTACATACTACTGCGTGGGCGTTTACTCCGTCGTCGGCACGCTGCGCAGTGACGAGGTTATGTCCGCCGTCGCCGCCGTGAGCTACAGCGGCATTGAGCTTGTCTCCCTCCCCTCCAAAACCGCCTACACCGTCGGCGAGAGCATCAGCCTCAAGGGGCTGACCGTGCGCGTTTATGAACCTGACGGCAGCTGCTGGGAATCCCGCAACGGCAACGGGCTGAGCCTGTACCCGGCCAAGGCCGAGGTCGCGGGTCAGGCCGTGGTTGAGCTGGGCTACGGCGTGTCCACGGCGTCGTTCAACATCACCGTCGCCGCCGCCAAGGGCACAGACAAGGACGGCACCGACGCCGACGCCGCCACCGGCAAAGCCGACGCCGACGGCGAGCACGTGCACGAATATGACGACTGGGTCGTCACCAAAGAGGCCAACTGCGTCACCACCGGCTTGCGCTCGCACAGCTGCACCGTCTGCGGTGACTCTCAGACCGAGGCCATCCCCAAGACCGACCACACCTGGGACGAGGGCGTGATCACCAAGCAGCCCACCGAGACCTCCAACGGCTCTCGCCTTTACACCTGCACCGTCTGCAAGGCCAACAAGAGCGAAATCATCGCCGCCGGGACTGACACCTACGGCCAGCAGGCCGGGCTGACCGTGGCGAGCGCCACCCCCACCCCGGCGGGCACTGTCGGCGGCGGCAATGAAGTGGCCGGCATGGTCAACACCAACGCCGGCAACACCGGCACAGTCAACAAAAATGCCGACAGCTCCGGCTGGTGGCTGATCCCCGTGTCGGCGCTGGTTCTGGTCGGCTGCGGCAGCGGCGCTTATTACCTCATGAAGCGCAAGGGCAGCGAATAACATTGTGAATAGAAGCACACAGCTTTTATAATAACGGAAGGAGAAAAACCATGGGACTTATTAAAGCAGCCTTGGGCGCGGCCGGCGGAGTGCTGGGCGACCAGTGGAAAGAGTATTTTTACTGCGACGCACTGGCAGATGACGTGCTCGCCGTCAAGGGCAAAAAGAAGGTCACGGGCCGCTCGTCGAACAGAAGCGGCGAGGACAACATCATTTCCTCCGGCTCTGTCATCGCAGTGGCAGACGGGCAGTGCATGCTCATCGTCGAGCAGGGCAAGATAGTCGAAGTTTGCGCCGAGCCGGGCGAATTCGTGTTCGACAGCTCCACCGAGCCGACCATCTTCTCCGGCAATCTCGGCGAAAGCATTTCCGCCACGTTCAAGAATATCGGCAAGCGCTTCACCTTCGGCGGCGTCGCGCCGAATGACCAGCGCGTTTACTACTTCAACACCAAAGAGCTCATCGGCAACAAATACGGCACTCCCTCCCCCGTGCCGTTCCGCGTGGTGGACAGAAACGTCGGCCTGGACGTTGACATTTCCATCCGCTGCTTTGGCGAATACAGCTATCGCATTTCAAACCCGCTGCTGTTTTACACCAACATCTGCGGCAACGTCAGTTCCGCCTACACCCGCGACAATCTTGACAGCCAGCTCAAAACCGAGCTTTTGACCGCGCTTCAGCCGGCCTTTGCCAAGATTTCCGACATGGGCATCCGCTACTCCGCCCTGCCGGGGCACACCATGGAGATGGCGCAGGCGCTCAACGAGGTGCTCTCCTCCAAGTGGCGCGAGCTGCGCGGCATTGAAATCGTCGCGTTCGGCGTTTCCAGCGTGAAGGCCAGCGAGGAAGACGAAAAGATGATAAAGGAGCTGCAGCGCAATGCGGCCTTCCGCGACCCGACCATGGCCGCGGCGCATCTCGTCGGCGCACAGGCCTCCGCCATGCAGAGCGCGGCGGCGAACGAGGGCGCAGGCTCGGCAATGGCGTTCATGGGCATGAACATGGCCGCGAACGCCGGCGGCATGAACGCGCAAAGCCTTTATCAGATGGGCGCGCAGCAGCAGGCCGCACCCGCTCCCGCCGCACCGGCGGCCGGCGGCTGGACGTGTCCGAGCTGCGGGGCGAGCGCAAAGGGCAAGTTCTGCCCCGAATGCGGCGCAAAGAAGCCGGAGGCCAACGGCTGGACGTGCTCCTGCGGCGCGGTGAATCAGGGCAAGTTCTGCTCCGAGTGCGGCGCGAAGAAGCCCGCCGGTGTGCCGCAGTATAAGTGCGACAAGTG
>CAZUSM010000116.1:2352-5047 GCA_964623675.1 uncultured Oscillospiraceae bacterium | reverse complement strand
TTGTCCACGCGGTTGTCGAAAATGCCGATGGGCAGGTGATAGGTCTTGCCGTGGGCGTTGACGGTGATGGTGTCGGCGATGTCGGTGTGGTTGATGAGATACTCCATGTCGTCACAGCCGTAATCGCCCAGCATGACCGCCATGGGCACGCCGTGGTGCAGGTTCGAGCCGGGGTCGTTGGGGTCGGCGCGGTCGGCGTTCTTGCGGCGAGATTCCTCCGGCGTCACCCAAATGTACAGCAGCACCGCGTCCTCCAAAATCTCCGGGCAGAACATCGGCAGGGAGTATTGATACCCGAACGTGCCGGTCAGCGGCATGGGCGCACCGTCCGGCCCGCCGCGCGCGCACTCGATGATGATGGTCTTGTCCTCAAAGCTTTCGGGATAGGCCGCGTGCTTGGCGTCGAGCATGTCGCGCGCCTCGCGCTCCAGCTTTTCGGCGAGGGCGGCGCGGATTTCGCCCTTCAAAAGCCCCATGCGCGGGGGAAGCCCGGCCTGCTTGGCGGCGGCGTCAATGCGGTCAAAAAGGAGCTGCGCGGCGGAGTCGGGCTTGACGACGTTGCGGTTCATCAAGTCGTGGTAATCCTCGTTCAAAAGGCAGCAGAGCGTGCCCCAGTCGCGCCCGTCGATGAACGGCTCTTCGCCGGGGTAGAATATGCGCGCCTCGCCCATGGCCTGAAGCTCGTTGTCGATGCGGCGCATCATGTGCACGTAGGGGAAGTCATCCAGCTGCAAATTCTCGCCGATATGGAACTCATCCTGAAGCCTCTGCGGCTCGATGTTGGCCATGAAGTTGCGCACCTCGGACTTGCCGGAGGCGGGCAGCGCCTGCAAAAGAACGACCTTGAACACTTTGTTTTTCATTTTGTCTCTCCTTATGTCAATAAATTAGATTAAGCCACTTGGTTTTGTCCACGGTGATGGTCTTGTGCCGCGCGATATAGTCGATTATAAGCTCGGCAATCTCGGTTTGGACTTCGCCCACGCACTCGCACTCGCCGTACACCCCGTACCCGCCCGCGCCGCTGGCGCGGTAGCTGTTGAGCGCGATGGTGAAGCTTTCATCGTCGGTCACTTCGTGCCCGTCGTATACCATCGACACGACCCTCTCGCCCACCGGGCGGCGCACGTCCACCGTCACGCTTATCCCGGCCACGTGGTCAAAATTAAAATGCTGTTCGATGGGCTTGAGGAAGCTGTCGCTGACGCAAAGAGCGCCGTTTTCGTCGAGGGCGAAGTATTCCGCACTGCGTTCCAGCGCAGCTTTCAGCCCACGCGCGCTCACGCGCAGAGTTTTCAGCGTGTTCGGGAAAACATAGCTCGACACCACGTCGCGCACGGTCACATCCCGGTCAAAGCCCTTCACCGACGCATCGAGGCTCGCCGTCGATAGCTGCGCGCCGCTGGCCTCAAGCTGCACCTGATTGAAAAAGTTTGCAATCAGCGAGCCGTTTGCCGCCATGTCGAGGGGCGCCGCGGGGGTGAGCGCGGCGTCGAGCTGTCCCACCGGGGTGTCCAGCCACGTCTCCGTCTCGCGCTCTATCGGCGCGAGATATTCCGCCGCCGCGGGCAGGGGAGTGTCGCTCGGCTCGCACAGCGCCGAGTGCGCCGTGACGCACCGCGCGCCGTCCGCCGCCGTTGCCACGGCGACGTCCATGCGCACGTATTGCCGCGACTTGTCCGGCGGCTGGCAGGCGAACGTGCCGCCGATGCAAAGCTCTTGCGCGGCGAGGTGCTGGTGGCCCGTGAGAAGCACGTCGAACCCCAGCTCATTGCACATTCGCCAGCCCTCGTTTTCCCCGGTCGATGACAGCACTGCGCCGGTTTTCACGTCGTTTTCAAACCCGCCGTGATAAATGCACACGGTCAAGTCCGCGCCCATGGCACGCAGCTCGTCGAGCGCGGCGCGCGCTGCGTCGAATGCGTCGGTCACGCCGATGCCGAGCATGTTCTCCGGCTTCTCCCAATGCGTGACGAATTGCGTCGTTATGCCGGTCAAGCCGACACGCAGACCGTTTTCGAGCGTCACGAGCGCCGTTTTCTCCACCCCGGCGATGCCGGAGACGTTCGCGCACAGGCACACGGCGTCAAGCTCGGCGAGATAACGCTCAATTTCGCCCTTGCCGTAGTTGAAATCATGGTTGCCGAGCGTGACGAAGTTATATCCGCCGAGGTTCATCAGCCGCGCGGGGACGCACTCGCCGCCGAGGCGCTGTGAGTAAAGATAATAGGTCAGCGGGCTGCCCTGCAAAATGTCGCCGCCGTCGATGATGAGGGTGTTGCCGTCATGCTCAAAGGCGCTCATGCAGTTTGCAAGCCCCGTCTTGCCCACGCCGCCGGTGGCGTAATTCGTGGGGGAGAAGTACCCGTGAACGTCGCTTGTGAAATAAATTGTCAGGTTTTGCTGCATTATTGTTCCTCAACTTGAATTTTACGGGCGTGTTTTACCACGCCCGTATGTACTCTTTATAATGCGCCAATCACGCGCCGTGTGCCAGCTTGCGGCGTATCCTTGTGGACACAAGCTCGATTATCAGCACCAGCACCATCAGCCCCCACACAAACGAGCCGACCATTGCCCAGCGGCGACTGTTGAGGCATTGCACGAGAGACGCGCCGATGCCGCCCGCGCCGACGATACCGAGGGTGGTGGCATCCTTGAGGTTGATGTCAAAGCGGTAAATCGTGGTGGAGAT
>CAZUSM010000116.1:0-2252 GCA_964623675.1 uncultured Oscillospiraceae bacterium | reverse complement strand
ACGTAGGCCACGGGCTTGGGCATGATGTTGAACGAGGCCAAAAACGCGAACGGAATGGCCAAAATCGCGCCGAAAAGCGTGCCGAGGACGGCGATTGCGATGGTTTGCAAGAGGAGATAGGGCACGTCGGTGTCGCTCGTGCCGAACATGAGGTCAAAATCGGGGTCAAATATGCCGTTGACGACGCCCTTTGCCACCTGCGAGCCGGTCGAGGTGAGCCCGGTGTAATTGATGTCACCGGCGGACCAGCCCACCAGCACCGCGACAATCAGCACGATGGCCGTATAAAGCAGCCACTTGCGCGGGCGGTTTGCGTACATTTCCGCAACCGTCAGCTTGCGGTCGAGCGCCTGTTCGAGGGCTTCAATTGAATTTTTCTTCATCATTCCGCTCCTTTCAGCTCAGCTTCTTGCGCAGATATTCGCTGAAGAAGTCGATTGCGACGACCACCACGAACAGCGTCAGCAGTACCATGCCGAGGCTGTTGTAGTCGCGCCAGCCGATGCGCTCGTTAATCGTGATGCCGAGGCCGCCCGCGCCGACGTAGCCGAGTATGGCCGAGGCGCGCACGTTCATTTCAAAGCAGTAAAGGCTGTGACTGAGGTAAACCGGCAGAATCTGCGGCACACAGGCCGACCAAAACGCCTGAAACTTGTTCGCGCCCAGCGCTTCCATCGCCTCAAACGGCCCCATGTCGATGGTCTCAATGCTTTCAAACAGCATCTTCGCCACGATGCCGAAGGTGAAAATCGCGATGGCGACCGTGCCGGAGAAGGTGCCGAGGGAGAATATGAGCGCGCACACCAGCGCGATTATCAGCGTCGGCAGGGTGCGGATAAGGCCGAGAATGAAGCGGAAAATGCTGACGATGACGACGCTGTGGTTGATGTTGCTCGACGAGAGAATCGCCACCGGCAGCGCCAGCGCACAGCCGATGACCGTGCCGAGGACGCTCATCTTGATGGTGTCAAGCAGCGGCGAGACGACCTTCGGGAAGAACGACCAGTCGGGCTGAAAGATTTTTTCCAGCAAATCGAGCATCTTGTTGAACTTGCGCACGACAAGCCCGATGTCAAACTCTGTCATGTGCAGCGACCACACGATTGCAAGCGCGAGGAGAATGACGATGAGCGGAGTGCGGCTGCGGCGGCGCACGACGCTGTGCCCGTTTGCAAGCACTATCGTCTGCGGGCGGAAAATCTTGTCGTACAGCGTTTCTTTTACGACAACGGAGGTGTTTTCGTCCATGCCTCAGCCCTCTTTGCCGACAACGGCGGCTTCCTCGCCCTCGCCCATGGTGGGCACCTTCGTGCCGTTGTAAACCTCGTCGATCTGCTCCTGCGTGATGGTGCTGGCCGGGCCGTCGAAGACGATTTTGCCCGCGCGGATGCCGATGACGCGGTCGCAGTATTTCAGCGCGAGGTCAACATGGTGGATGTTGAGCAGTATGCTTATCTTGTATTCCTTGTTGATGCGCACGAAGTCCTGCATGACCTGCTTTGCCGTGATGGGGTCGAGCGAGGCCACGGGCTCGTCGGCAAGGATGATCTTCGGGTTCTGGTTGAGCGTGCGGGCAAGGGCAACGCGCTGCTGCTGTCCGCCGGAAAGCTGGTCGCAGCGGGTATAGGCCTTATCCAAAATGCCAACCTTGTCAAGGCTTTCAAGCGCGCGCATTTTCTGATCCTTGGAGAACACACCGAACAAAACCTTCAAAAACGGCATGTCCGGCACGTCGGCGGTCAAAACGTTTTTGATGGCGGTGCTGCGAGTGACGAGGTTGAAGCTCTGGAATATCATGCCGACCTTGCGCCTGTATCTGCGAAGCTCTTTGCCGCGCAGAGAGTCCACATCCACGCCGTCCACGGTGAGCTCACCCTTGGTGATGTCGTGCATGCGGTTGATGCAGCGCAGAATCGTCGATTTACCCGCGCCGGAAAGGCCGATAATCGCGACGAATTCGCCCTGCTCGATTTGCAGATTGATGTTTTTCAGGGCTGTAAAGCCGTTTGGATAAGTCTTATACACATTTTTGAATTCTATCATGCTGCGACTCTTTTCTCTAAATAAAAGTTGTTATAACACCATTTTGAGAGAAAAGCGCCCTGTATACGCAGGGCGCTTTTCAGTTAAACCAAATGCGAATTATTCGGAAACGGCCTTCAGAGCGGCACGTGCGCCGTCGTAGTCGGAGTCAACTGCGGTGGCATAGCCGGTGTGGCTGTAAACGTCGAAGATGGCCTTGCCTTCCTCGG